>JAUSLB010000162.1 GCA_030646655.1 Deltaproteobacteria bacterium
GGCGAAAAGGGTGCTTAAACCCGGTGGGCTTTTTATATTCTCAACGCTTGGCCCCCTTACCTTATCCGAGCTCAGGGAATGCCTTGGGACGCCTGCGCCGGCGGAATTCAGGAGCGCTGAGGAAATCTCATTGGAGCTTAAAAGAACCGGATTTGAAGGGATTACAATAGAGAGCAGGCCTGTCGTAAAAAAATATGCGCACTTAAGGGGGCTTATCAGGACTCTCAAAAATATCGGGGCCGCGCCTCCGGCTTCAAATTGCAATGAAGGCCTATCAAAGGGGACTGCCCTAAGAAGGGCCGAGGTGGACTACAGCAAAAGATTCCCCTCGCCTGACAAGAGCGGGATCGTAGCGACTTACGAGATAATATTCGCGTCGGGGAGAAGGGGAATATGATAGCCTATTTCGCACTTATTTTATCCAGGACTTTTTACGCCCTGCCGGGCGTTTTTAAGGGTAAGGCTCGCTACGCTGCAGCCTCCGGCCACTTCGCTCACCCCCTAAGGTCGCTTCGCGCCCTAAGGCTTCTTCCCCGGCTCGCTCACCCACCCTCCTTCCCTACGCTCACTCACCTTACCCTTTGTGTTCTGGTAAAAAAGGGGCATTAAAAGACCATGACAAGAGAAAAATACTTGGCGAAACTCGATAAGCGATTCATCTGGCACCCCTTCACCCAGATGAGGGAGTGGGAGGCGTCCGACCCGCTAATCATAAAGGCAGGGAAAGGGAATTATTTAATCGACATAAACGGGAAGAGATACCTTGACGGCGTATCCTCCCTCTGGGTCAATGTCCACGGCCACAGGAAAAAAGAGATCGATAACGCTATAAAGGCCCAGCTCGGCAAAATCGCCCATTCGACCCTCCTCGGGCTGTCGAATATCCCTTCCATCGAATTGGCGGAAAAGCTCGTCAAGATCGCCCCCAAAGGCCTTACAAAGGTCTTCTATTCGGACAACGGATCGACCGCGGTGGAAGTAGCCTTAAAGATGTCTTTCCAGCACTGTGCCCAGACAGGGGAAAATAAGAAAAGGAAGTTCATCGCGTTCACAGGGGCGTATCACGGTGACACGTTCGGCTCCATGAGCGTGGGAGAGATAGATATATTCGTAAAGAAATACCGCCCGCTCCTTTTTAATACCTTCCGCGCACCCTACCCTTACTGCTACAGGTGCCCGGTTAAAAAGGAATATCCTTCCTGCGGGCTTGCCTGCCTCGATGAGTTTGAAAAAATCCTTAAAAGACATCACAACGAAATCGCCGCATGCGTCATAGAGCCGGTTGTTCAGGGCGCGGCAGGGATGATAACATCTCCTCCGGGGTTCCTTAAAAATGTGCGGAGGCTTACCATGAAACATAATGTGCTCCTTATAGCCGACGAGGTGGCGACAGGCTTCGGGAGGACAGGTTATATGTTCGCGTGCGAATCCGAAAAAGTCAGCCCTGACTTCCTATGCCTCGCAAAGGGGATAACAGGAGGCTATCTCCCGTTGGCGGCCACATTGACGACCTGGAAAATCTATAAGGCGTTCCTCGGAAAGCATGAGGAATACAAATCTTTTTTTCACGGACATACGTATACGGGCAACCCTCTCGGGTGCGCGGCGGCTATTGCCAGCCTTGAGGTTTTTGAGAAAGAAAAAATAATTGAGAATCTGAAAAGAAAAATCGCCCTGTTTAAAAGACTGCTTGAAGATTTCAATGCTCTCACTCACGCAGGCGATATAAGGCAGGCGGGGCTTATAGCAGGTATCGAGCTCGTGAAAGACAAAGGGACGAAAGAGCCGTATCCTTCAAAAGAACGGGTCGGCCATCAAGTCTGCATGGAGACACGGGTTCAGGGGCTTATAATCAGGCAGCTCGGCGATACTATCGTAATCATGCCGCCGCTATCCATAAAAGAGGCTGAGCTAAAGAGGATAGCGAGGATAGTTTTTGACTGCATAAGGAAGGTTACTGAATTGAGCTGTCATTGCGAGCGTCACATCCCGAAGCAATCCGGATTTTTAAAAACGTGATTGCTTCGCTTCGCTCGCAAAGAAAGAAGAAGATATGAGCCGCGCGTATTTCATAACCGGCACAGATACATGGGTCGGCAAGACATTCGTCACCTCACTTCTGGCAAGGATATTCCGGGAAAAAGGGGTGGATGTAGGCGTAATGAAGCCTGTTGAGACCGGCTGCCCGCAAAAGGACGGCTCGCTTATTCCCCAAGACGCGATCAAGTTAAAAGACGCATCCGGCTCCGCAGACCCGCTCGATACAATAAACCCCTACAGGTTCAAAGAGCCTCTTGCCCCTGATATAGCGTCTGAGATAGCCGGCGTAAGAATCGATTTCATGAGGATAAAGGAGTGCTACAGGAAAATATCAGGGGCGCACGGGCTTACCCTTGTAGAGGGCGCTGGCGGCCTCCTCGTCCCGTTGACGCCTGATAAGACCGTAGCTGACCTTATACTTTTCCTCGGACTCCCCCTGATAGTCGTTGGCGCCTCCCGGCTCGGGGCGGTCAACCACACGCTTTTGACCGTCGAGTGCGCTAAGAAACGAGGGATAGAGGTCAAGGGGATAATTTTAAATAACGCCTCTCCTCTTGAGGGAGATTTAAGCCGCGGGTTCAACAGGAAGGAGATAGAAAAATTTACGAAAATTCCGGTTTTTGGGGAGGTGCCTTACACTGAAAGCTCTTTAAGAGATGCAGATTTAAATTACTTAAAATCTTGCCTTGATCTGGAGCGGGTATAAGATAGGCGGGACTTTCCAGTAACGCCTACCCGAAATTTTTCAAAAAAACATTAAAAATAAAACAGGGCGGGGCCATTCGGCCCCGCCCTGTCCTGTTCCGTTCCTTAAACCAGAGCTATTTACTTGTTCTTTGCCGTAGTGTAGTTGAGAGTGCCGCCCACAAGGATGGTCTCAATCTGCCTCGGCGAATACCCGTGCTTTAGCTTTATATCCTTGCCCTTTGTCGCGTTCTTTAGGGTAACTGAATCGCCTGATGTAAGCGACTTCTTTAAATTCTGGAGTTCCAGCTCGTCGCCCTCCGCGATCCCGTCGTAGTCAGCCGGGTTCTCGAACGTGAGCGGGAGGATGCCGAAGTTCACGAGGTTGTCCTTGTGTATCCTCGCAAAGCTCTTGGCTACTATCGCCTTGATGCCGAGGTACATGGGGCATAGAGCCGCGTGCTCGCGGGATGAGCCCTGACCATAATTCTCTCCGCCAATGACGAACCCGCCTCCGGCGGCCTTCGCCTTCTCGTGGAACTTGGCGTCTATCGCCGAGAAGACCGACTCGGCGTATTTGGGCACGTTAGACCTGTATTTGAGCCATGTGCCGGCGGGCGTGATGTGGTCTGTAGTAATGTTATCGCCGAGCTTTATAAGGACTTTTCCCTTGAGGCTGTCTGTAAGCGCGCCCTGCTTGGGGAGCTCCTTTATATTCGGCCCGCGGGCGACGGTGACCTTTGAGGGGTCTTTCGCCGGGGGGACGACCATCGAGTCGTCAACAAGGAACTTTGCAGGCAGCTTTACCTTGGGGTACTTGCCGAGCTTCCTCGGGTCGGTTATAACGCCGTAGATAGCCGCCGCAACCGCCACCTCGGGGCTGCATAGATAGACCTTGCCGTCCTTGGTGCCGGACCTCCCCTCGAAGTTCCTGTTGAATGTCCTTAAGGAGACCCCGCCTGACGGGGGCGACTGTCCGTTCCCTATGCAGGGGCCGCATGTGGCTTCGAGTATCCTCGCGCCCGCCTCTATCAAGTGCGAGAGCCCCTTATTTAAAGATATCATGTCGAGGACCTGCTTTGACCCGGGTGATATCGTCATGCTCACCTCGGGGTGGACTTTGAATTCGCCTTTTTTGAACACGTCGGCTACGAGCATCAGGTCCCTGTAAGAGGAGTTCGTGCAGCTCCCCACGCAGACCTGATCGACCTTCATGCCCTCTATCTCGGATACCTTGCATACCGCGTCAGGCATATGGGGCTTCGCTATCATCGGCTCGAGCTTATTTAAGTCGAGGTCGAGCGTCTCATCGTATTTCGCGCCCTCATCGGCCTTAAGCTCTGTCCAGTCAGCCTCCCTGCCCTGCGCCTTCAGGAACTCCCTCGTCACGTCATCGCTCGGGAATACGGATGTCGTAGCGCCGAGCTCCGCGCCCATGTTCGTTATCGTTGCGCGCTCAGGGACGGTTAAGTTCTTAACGCCTTCGCCTCCGTACTCGATGACCTTTCCAACCCCGCCCTTGACGGTGAGCTTCCTTAGTATTTCAAGGATGACGTCCTTTGCCGAGACCCACGGCTTAAGCTTGCCCTTTAAATTGACGAGCACTACCTTGGGGTATGTGAGGCTGAAAGGCCCTCCGCCCATCGCCACCGCCACGTCGAGCCCGCCCGCTCCTATGGCGAGCATCCCTATGCCGCCGCAAGTGGGGGTGTGGCTGTCAGAGCCGAGCAGCGTCTTGCCGGGTTTCCCGAACCTCTCTAAGTGGACCTGATGGCAGATGCCGTTGCCGGGCCTTGAAAAGTATATGCCGTACTTCGAGGCTAAGGTCTGAAGGAACCTGTGGTCATCGGCGTTCTCGAACCCGCCGTACTGTAGCGTATTGTGGTCAACATAGCTTACCGAGAGCTCTGTCCTTACTCTGGGCACGCCCATAGCCTCGAACTGAAGGTAAGCCATTGTTCCTGTTGCGTCCTGAGTCAGGGTCTGGTCGATCCTGATATTCACCTCTTTACCCTGCTGAGCCTCCCCGGATACGAGGTGGCTGTCGATAAGCTTCTGCGCGACATTCTTTCCCACTTTAATCCTCCTTTTTGGGTAGAAGATGCTGATTGGATTATTATATTATAGCTTAAAGCCCCTTTTATATTCCATTAAAAACAGGGACTTA
>JAUSLB010000164.1 GCA_030646655.1 Deltaproteobacteria bacterium
AGAAGGCCGACATGGAGACCTACAGGGCCTATCTGAAGGTAGAGGCGATAAAGAAGTTCCTGAGGCACAGGTTCAGGAACGCGCGCTTCCATTATATAAAGAACGAGAGATACAGCTTTCTTAGCACCATCCTGTCTGAATCCATCATCGCCTCAGTCCGGAAATAAAAATAAATCCAATGCGCCTTAAAAATGTCGGGGATGTCGCGGCTTGGAGGCTCTGCGCGGGGTGCGGCGCGTGCGTCTACGGATGTAAGGAAAAAAAGGTCAGGCTCGTTGATATAGAGGAAGACGGCATAAGGCCGGTGATAGACGGCTATTGCAAGGATTGCAAAGACTGCCTTGATTTCTGTCCGGGCATAGAGGTATCGCACAAAAACCTCGACTCTGTCCCCGGCGCGGCCCCGGCGCTTAAGAAAGGCTGGGGGCCGGTATTAGAGATATGGGAAGGCTATTCGGCTGACCCTGAGATAAGGTTTAAGTCCTCTTCAGGCGGGCTTGCCAGCGCCATCGCCCTTTTCTGCATCGGGAACAGGGGCATGCACGGGGTCCTCCACACCGGGGCAAAAGATTTTGAGGCGTGGAAGAACGGGACCGTTCTCAGCAGGACAAGGGATGAGGTCCTTTTAAGGACAGGCTCTCGCTACTCCCCGGCCTCGCCCTGCGACGGGCTTGAGAGGATAGAGAAGGCCCCCTCGCCCTGCGTCTTCATAGGAAAGCCCTGCGATATCGCCGCGCTGAGGAAGGCTGAGGAAAAGAGGCCCGGGCTTAAGAGGAATGTAGGTCTCGCGATAGGCATATTCTGCGCAGGCACGCCCTCCACGCGGGGCACTTTGGAGCTTTTAAAAAAGTTTAAGGCAGCGGCCTCGGATGTCTCTGATATCCGCTACAGGGGCATGGGATGGCCGGGCAAATGGGTAGCGAATCTAAACTGGGGCTACCCGGCGATCAGCATCCCGTACAGCGAGGCTTGGGGTTTTCTCCAGAAGTTCAGGCCCCTCAGGTGCCACCTGTGCCCGGACGGGACGTCTGAGTTCGCGGACCTCTCCTGCGGGGACCCGTGGCACAGGGAGATAAAAGAAGGCGAGCAGGGGTATTCGCTCGTGCTTGTGCGCACGGAAAAGGGAAGAAAGATATTAAGGGCGGCTCTTGACGCAGGGTATGTTTATTTAAAAAAGGCCGGCCCAGCGGCCCTTAAAAACTCGCAGGATAACCTCCTGAATAAAAGGAAGGCCATCTGGGGGAGGCTTTTGGGGATGAAGATGCTTTTTCTCCCTACGCCCGCATTGAACGGTTTTTCATTATACGAGAACTGGAAGGAGCTGGACAGAGCCGGAAAACTCAGGTCCGTCCTTGGGACGATCAAGAGGATATTGCGCCGTGGGTATTTAAGGAGGCTTAAATACCGAATACCGGAGATATTGGAAAGAAAAGAGAGGGCTCAATGAAGACAGAGAGGCTTTTTAAGACCCCGCTCAGCGATAAGCAGGCTCGGAACAGCGAATTGAACCACATAGAATGCAACGAGGGCAGGACCCTGCTCGAATCCTGCCCAAGAAGGATCGTCTTCGAGCTTACGAACAAGTGCAACTTCCAGTGCATCATGTGCGGGAGGGAGGCCGTAAGCTTTAAGACAAGGGATCTGCCTGCCGCTGTCGTCAAGGCTTGCAGTCCGCTCTTACCCTTTGCAGAGGAGGTCACGCTCCACGGCTGGGGCGAAGGGACGCTTCATCCGGAGCTGGCCGGGATACTTGAGTACCTGAACACATTCAAGCTCCTAAGGAAATACTTCGTGACGAACGGGAGCACGCTTCCAAGGATAACGCAAGCCATATTCGCTCACCATGTAGACCTCGTCGCCTTATCCCTTGACGGGGCTGCGCCCGGGACAAACGACTCCATAAGGAAGGGCGGAGACCTTAAAAGGGAGCTGCGCTCGATAAGAAAGCTCCTTGAGGAGAAAGAAAGGCGCGGGCTTGACTACCCTTATGTGAACTTCGTCTTTACCGCTATGAAGAGGAACATAATGGAGCTTCCGGACATGGTAAGCCTCGCCCACAGTATCGGCGTGCCTGAGGTCAAGGCTGTCTATCTCACGATCTTTAACGAAAGCATGGCCCACGAGTCGCTTCTCGATATGCAGGGGCTCGTAAGGGAGGTCTTTACAGAGGCCCGTGAGCGCGCGGCAAAATTCAATATAAAGATAAAGCTGCCGGATATACAGGGCGAGTGCGACGCCGGGGCCCTTTCGCACAAGCCCTGCGCCTTCCCGTGGAGGGACTTATACATCGGGAGCGACGCTTATCTGAGGCCCTGCCAGTCCTCCGCGGAGAAGCTCCTCGATACCGCTCTTTTCAGCGGCTTTGAGGAGGTCTGGAACTCGGATGAGATGCAGAGGCTTAGGGCAAGGGTGAACGACGAGGCATTGATGTCGGTAAACTGCAGGCACTGCTACCACAGCAGCTGCGCTAACTGGAACCTGAAGACGAGCTTTTTTCAGGCCGGGCGCGAGTTCGCCCCTGAATGGGGGCAGAGTAAGGCCCTGTAGCGTCTTTAGCAGGCTGCTGAAAAAGTCCATCTGCTTCGTTGGCATCAAAGCTCGTCACTGCGGCGTAGTGGCTAACTACGCCTCATTCCTCGCTCCCCTATTTCATCGGGGCCTCGCATCCGGAGCTTTTTCAGCAGCCTGAACAAATTTTGAGTTTTTTCGCA
>JAUSLB010000168.1 GCA_030646655.1 Deltaproteobacteria bacterium
CTTTAGTTCCGTTGACGGCGCGAAAGTGGTTTCCGTATGCGATAAGAACCCCCGGGCTCTTTCAAGGGTAATGAAGGACTACCCTGATATCTTGGTTACCGGGGACAGCCAAGAGATAATCTCCTCGCCGGATACGGACGTGATAACCGTTATTACCCCCGTATCCTCGCACTACGAGCTTACGAAGGCGGCCCTGGAGGCGGGAAAGCATGTATTCGTGGAGAAGCCTTTCACCGCGAGCGCGGCTCAGGCAGAGGAACTCGTCGAATTGGCCGAAAAAAAGAAATTAAAGATAATGGTTGACCACACCTTCTTGTTCACGAGCGCGGTCAAGAAGATCAAGGAGATAATCGACGATGACATACTCGGGGACCTCTATTACTACGATTCCACAAGGGTGAACCTCGGGCTGTTCCAGCACGATGTCAATGTGATATGGGACCTCTCGCCCCATGACTTTTCCATAATGGACTACCTCATAGAGGAAAGGCCCGAGGCCGTGGCGGCAACAGGCAGGGCGCACATAAACACGATGGAGGACATCGCCTACATAATGGTCTATTTCACTAATAATATCATCGCCCACTTCAACGTGAACTGGCTCTCCCCCGTTAAGCTCCGCTCCACCCTCATAGGCGGGGAGAAGAAGATGCTGGTGTGGAACGACATGGACGCCGACGAGAAGATAAAGATATACGACAGGGGCGTCGAGATAACGAGCAAAGAGGGGATATACAGCCTGCTGGTCAACTACCGCTCAGGCGATATGTGGGCGCCAAAGGTCGAGCAGGTGGAGGCGCTCAGGCGGGAGACCGAATACTTCGTTGAGTGCGTGACGGAGAACAAGACCCCCTTAAACGACGGGCGCTCCGCCCTGAGGGTTGTAAAGATGCTGGAGGCCTGCGATGAGTCGTTGAAGAACAACGGAAGGATGGTCAGGCTATGAAGACAGAGAGCGGGGCCGTGAAGTTCTTGTCCGTCTCCGACGATGTCAGGCTCGGCAAAGGCGTAAAGCTCGGCAGCTTCGTAAACCTCTACGGCTGCTCGATCGGCGAGATGACCAAGATAGGGGCGTTCGTCGAGATACAGAAAAACGCCCTGGTCGGACGCAACTGCAAGATATCGAGCCACACCTTCATATGCGAGGGGGTCACTATCGAGGACAATGTTTTTATCGGGCATAACGTCACCTTCATAAACGACACATACCCGCGCGCAACGACCCCGGAGGGCGGCCTTAAGACAGAGGCCGACTGGGTGGCAGAGCCGACGCTCGTAAAGAAAGGCGCGTCGATCGGCTCCGGCGCGACTATCTTAAGCAAGGTGGTAGTCGGCGAGAATTCCATAGTAGGCGCAGGGAGCCTCGTCACAAAAGACGTCCCGCCCAACTCGATAGTAGCCGGGAACCCCGCAAAAATATTGAGGAGCGTCATAAATGAATGACAATAAGATACCTTTTCTCGACCTTGTGGCCCCTCACCTCGAGCTCGAAGAGGAGATAGTCGGGGTAATGAGGGAGGCGTTGAGGAACGGCCAATTCACAGGAGGCCCGCTGGTAGAGGCCTTTGAAAAGGACTTCGCCGATTTCTGCAAGGCAGGGCGCTGCGTGGCGGTGTCGAGCGGCACGGACGCGCTGAGGTTCGCGCTCATGGCCGCCGGCTTGAGGCCGGGCGAGACTGTATTGACCGTGCCGAATACCTTCATAGCCACCGCGGAGGCCATAACTCAGGCGGGCGCGCTTGTTGATTTTGTCGATGTTGACGGTAAGACCTGCAATATGTGCCCGGATAAGCTGCGCGAGTACATGGAGAGAAAATGCCGCGGCTACGGCAAGGGGAGGCATATAAGCCGGAAGACCGGGAGCGCCGTCTCAGCTGTCATACCGGTGCATCTCTACGGCCAGATGGCTGACATGGACTGCATCAACGCCGTAGCCGCAGATTATAAGCTAAAGGTCGTCGAGGACGCGTGTCAGGCGCACGGGGCGCGGTTTTTCTCAAAGAAGGACAATTGCTGGAGGACGGCCGGGTCGATGGGCGTAGCCGCGGCCTTCAGCTTCTACCCGGGCAAGAACCTCGGGGCCTGCGGCGAAGGCGGCGCTGTCACGACCAATGACGAGGAGGCCGCTACTCGCGTAAAGATGCTCAGGGACCACGGGCAGGTAAAAAAATATTACCACGACATAGAAGGCTATAACGGGAGGCTCGACGCGATTCAGGCAGGGATTCTGGGGCTTAAGCTTAAAAGGCTTGATGAATGGAACAGCCTTAGGAGGGTGAAGGCGTACTACTATAACGAGCTGCTTTCGGACATAAAAGGCGTAAGGACGCCATACGAGCCTTTGTGGTCGAGGGCCGTATATCACATTTACGCCATTCGGGTGCGGGACAGGGAAAACATGCAGAGTCACCTCTCAAAAGCGCATATCGGCACAGGCCTCCATTACCCGCTCCCGCTCCACCTTCAGAAGGCCTACTCGCGCCTCGGTTACGGGAAGGGCTCCTTTCCTGCAGCGGAGGCTTCGGCGGAAAGCATACTATCCCTTCCGATGTATCCGGGGCTTACGGATGCGCAGCAGAGGAGAGTCGCTGACGCGATATCTGATTTCGCCTCCGGATGCGCCTCCGTTCATAAAGCTCAAAAGGAACTGAGGGGCGCTAATTAATTGGCCCGGCGGATCAAGATTATAAGCCCTTTGGATTACCCTGAGTGGGATGAATTCCTGATTCGGAGATCAGCCGGGGTATTCCTTTCATCGGGCTGGATAAGGGCTGTCGCTGAATCCTACAGGTATAGCCCCATCCTATTCGGGATATTTGACGGTGAAGAGCTTGCAGGAGGCGTTCCGGTAATGGAGGTAAAGAGCCTCTTAACGGGTTTAAGGGGCGGCTCCCTCCCCTTCTCGGATTACTCCGGGCCTGTCACGGATGAAGACGGCTTTAAAAAAACATTCTGCGCGATAATAGATCATGGAAAAAAAAGGGGATGGGATTATGTGGAGCTGCGCGGCGGAGATAACCTCCCCGGCTTTGTTGAGGCGCATGAGACCTATTTAATCCATTCATTAATGCTGGCCGAAAACCCAGGGGATGTCTATTCAGGTCTAAGCCCGAGCACAAAGAGGAACATAAAAAAGGCGGCAAAGACGCCCATAGAGGTACAGGGACTCGTTACATCGGAATCCGTAAAGGACTTCTATTCCCTCCACTGCATCACGAGGAGGCGGAACGGTATTCCGCCCCAGCCGTTCTATTTTTTTAAAAAGATATACGAGCATGTCATCTCAAAAGGCGGGGGCACGGTCTTCCTCGCCTCTTTGGGTGATAAAAATATAGCCGGGGCGCTATTTCTCAGGTTCGGGAGAAGGGCTTTTTTCAAGTTCGGGGCGTCTGTTCCGGAATTCCTGCACCTGAGGCCGAACAACTTAATAATGTGGAAGGCGATAGAATGGCACTGTTCCAACGGGTACAAAAGCCTGTGTCTCGGCAGGACCGATATCGATGACGAGGGGCTTAAGAGGTTTAAATCCGGATGGGGGGCTGATGAGAGGGCCGTTAAATATTACAGGTACTATCTAAAAAGGGACGCCTTCATAAAGGGGATGGGCGGGTCTTTGGATTTCAGAAAAACTTTTTTAAGCAAGATGCCCTTGCCGGCGCTTAAGGCCGCAGGCAGGCTCCTCTACAGGCATATAGGATGAAGACGGAGGGAAGTTGTGAATAACGGCATGCAAAAAAAGGCCGGCAGGAAAATCTGGATAGATTTGGACAATTCGCCCCATGTGTACTTCTTCAGGCCCGTTATCAGGGAGTTGCGGATGCGCGGCCACGATGTCGTGATCACGGCGCGCGAATGCTCTCAGGTCTGCGAGCTC
>JAUSLB010000175.1 GCA_030646655.1 Deltaproteobacteria bacterium
GTCTATGGCGAGCCGGGGATTCTGGGGCTCCAAAGGCTATCCTGCGGAGGCGCGGATACCACAAAAAAGACTTATCTGCCGTGGGTTGTGGAGAACGGCAGGCGCTCGCTCAATACGCCCTTCCTCCGGATATGGGATAAGACCGTAACCGCGTTCGCGGAATTTATACACAGCCATCCCTTAAAGGGCAGGGTCTCCTACATAGCCATAACCGGCGGGCCTACATCCAACGGGCTTGAGATAATGTGGAACAGTAATTTCAGCTCGCCTGACCTGAATTGGGACAGAGAAGCAGAGGATCTATTCATCCGGTTCTGGAAGGGCGTCATCGACATATTCATAAAGAACTTCCCCGATATCCCCCTCGGGCTTGCTTTCACCGATATATTCGGGAGCAATACCCTCTGCGAGCCGGGCCGTAATACGGATATCCCCGGGCAGATCGTAAATTACGCGCTTAAATCCGCTGAGGCGAATAAGGCGGCCGTTGTCCCCATGGGCCTCTGGCTCGGAAATATAAGCCCCGCAAACTTAAGGGGCCATCCGCTCGTGAGGCTTATGAAATCGTTCAATGCCCCCTTCGCCTATCAGGGGCATCTGTTCACCGCCACAAAAGAGGGCCTCCAAGCCATGCTCGACTTCGCCGTAGAGGAGAGGGCCCCTTGGGTGGAGCTCTGGCATAGCGATATAATAAACGACGGCTACGCCGGCATAATAAAAGAAGCGAGAAATAGGCTCCTTTCCGCAGGCTGAAAGCCTCATTAGCCATAAAAGCCCCATACCCCCTCTATGACAAAAGTTACGGCAATTATGTAAAAAATGCGGAATTTTGACACCTGTTTAAAATAAATCTGCAACGAAATTCATTACTTATCTTTGGCACAGGTATTGCATTTTTATCTAAAAGAGATGTAATCTATAGAAAACAATAGGGATTTAGTGTAAAATAAGCTTGAAATTCCATCGCATCGAATTAAATGCAAAAAGTACGGAGGCCATAGAATGGGTGTAAAAGGCAGGCTTAAAGACATGGGCCTTGTCGATATCATCCAGATCTTCAACGCGGAGCGTAAGACCGTAGCAATCCACCTCGGCTCTGAGATGGGCTACGGGAGGGTCTATGTGAAAGACGGCAATATCGTTCACGCCGCCTACAGGGAGTTCACCGGGCCCGAGGCCTTCTATATGCTCATTGCGTGGAAGGACGGCGAGTTCGAGGTAGAGCCCAACGCCGTTGCCCCTGAACTCACTATGACCGGGACCCCTGAGGCGCTGATACTCGAGGGCTTAAGGAGGCTCGATGAATCCAAGGGCAAGGGCGGGGAAGTCGGCGGCGCTTATGTCGGGGATATGGAATCCATCAGGCTCATAAACAGGTTACTCGATCTGGGGATACTGGAAAAGATATAGATGCCTGGTGAGATAAAAAATATCGCCATAATAGGCGCGAACAAGGAAGGGCTTAAGCTCCTGCCCACCCTTATCGCCGATAAAAAGAGCAGGATCTGCCTGATAGCGGACTCGAACAGGGACGCCATGCTCTTTAAATTAAACGAGCTCGGCTACAGGCTCGCCAAAAGCCTCGACATAAGGATAACAACGGACTTAAACGAGGTCAAAAAGATCCCGAACCTCGATATCATCATAAACGCGCTTCAGGATTCTACCGCAGAGAAGTTTTTGGAGTCCCCTGAGTTCAGGGACATCGAGAAGCTCGGCCCCTTGTCAACGCGCCTCATCTGGGGCGTGAGGGCAGCGGCCCCCACCACAGGCGACAGGTCCCACGAGCAGATGACGCTATTAACCTCCTTAAGGGAGATAGTCGATGCGGTACGCCTGACGATCGACCGTAAAGAGCTCCTGTCCGTGATATTAAAGCTCGCAACGGAATCTACCCGCGCCGAGAGGGGCTCTATTATGCTCACCTCATGCGACGAGGGGATGCTCAGGGTCGAGATAGCCAAGGGCATGGACGAGGAGGTAATAAGGAAGATAAGGGTCCCGATAGGCGAGGGGGTTTCCGGCAAGGTCGCCAAGGACGGCAAGCCGCTTCTTATCTCAGGCAAGGCAAAGGGTGAGGAGTTCGCCCGGCCCATGGAAAGAAGCGACGTAAAGAGCGCGATGTGCGTCCCCCTTGTCGTGAACGGGGAGATCATCGGCGTCATAAACGTAAGCTCCTACGAATCGACCCATGTATTTACTAACGAGGATCTTAACTTTTTAACGAGCCTCGCGGGGCTTGCGGCAGAGGTGATACATAGGTCTAACGAGTACGAGAGACTCCGGGTAAACTCCGCAAAGTTCACCTTCTGGAAAGAGGTTGACTCCATCATGTCCTCCTCCACCCCGATGGATAAAAGGCTCAATACGGTGGCGAAAAGGCTCGTCGAGATAATTCCCGGGCTTACATGCTTCATCTACATCTTCGACGAGGACAGGGGAAGGCTTTTCCTCAAGGCCTCGAGCATCAGGGACAGCAAGGGTATCGGGCTATTAAGCCTCAGGGCCGGCGAGGGCATGGAAGGCAACTCGATTGAGTCGATGAAAGACCTGTTCCTCGTTGACAGGGCTGAGGAGGGCAATACAAAGCGCGTCTATCTGACGCTCCCTATGATATCGCATAAGTTGCTCGTCGGGACGCTGAACGGGCAGGTCATATCGTCACAGGGCCTGTCCAAGTACCATGAGTCGTTCCTTAAGGATATAAGGACTCTTCTGGCGGAGAGCGTGTATAAGCACAGGCAGAGCGAAAAGGAGACCCTCAAGGCGTGTAAGATGTTCGCCGTGGATGAGGCGGGCCTTGAGATGATAACGATGAAAGACCCGAAGAGGCTCGTGACGATAATCGCCACGACCCCCGCCGCCATACTCGGCGCCGAGGGTTCGCTTTTAAGGATAAAGCAGGCAGGCTCCAAGCGCTTCGCCACGGCCGCGACATTCGGGCTTGACGATAAGAGCATAAGGGAGTTCTTCCTCCCCATAGAAAAAGAGACCGTAATGGAGGTCTTAAGGAAGAAAGAGGCCGTTGTCCGCGAGTTCTCGGAAGAGGCGAGCCCGTATATAAGATCCATATTGTCGCGCCCGCTCTTGGTGAACGACTCGGTCGCGGGCGTATTATCGCTCTTCAATAAGACAGGCGAGGTCTCGGTCTATCCGTGCGGGTTCTCAAAGACAGATTCCGACATCCTTGCGAGGTTCTCTGTCTATGCCGAGAAAGCGCTTTCCAACATGGCAGGGTCCACGGCCGTGGAGGAGAAGGCCGAAAGGATCGAGATATCCCAGTCCCCGCTCTCCTTGTTCGAGCAGAGGGTCGAGCAGGAGCTGAACCGCGCAAGGAGGTTCGACAAACACCTCGTGCTCGCAACGGTCAGGATAGCGGGATTGAAGGATTTTGCCGGCAACAGGGCTGATTTCGAATCCCGGCTGATAAACCACATAAGAAAGAAGACTCGGAACTTCGATGTGGTCGTAAGGCTGAACGAAGAGACCTTCGGTTTCCTCTTCCTCGACACGAATGAGAAGGTCGTAAGGCTCTTGGGCTCGATTACCGAGGTGGTCGCCAACGACGTCTCCTTCCACAAGGCTCTTGCCGAGGGCAGGGCGGACATACTCTACGGCTACGCCATGTTCCCGAGGGAAGGGGATTCCTTCGCGGAGCTTTTCTCAAAGGCCTCGAACAGGGTGAAGCTCGATTTAAGTAAGACCTACGACCCGGAATTTTAACGAGATGATAACAGTAAGGTTCTTTGCCATGCTTAAAGGCCTGGCAAAGGCTGAAGTGAAAGAATATAATGTAAGCGGGCCGATAAGGCTTGAAGAGCTTAAAGGCATGCTTAAGAAGGATTTGCCTGCGCTTGCGGGTGTTTTGGACAGCCGCTCGATACTTGTCTCCATAAATCAGGAGTTCGCCGCAAAGGACGCCGTCATAAAAGACGGCGACGAGGTCGGGCTGCTGCCGCCTTTTTCAGGGGGCTAAAGGCGGAGATTTCCCGTCCGAATGAACCTCCCCGCAGCAAGCTGCGAGGTATCGAAGCCCACTACGGCTGAAAAAGTCTCGAAGCAAGCTTCGGGGAATTGAACCCTCTAGTAGAGGGATTAAATATCGAAGAGTTATTCCATGAGAGCCAAGACAGCTGAAGGGCTTGTAAAGATTCAGGAGAAACCCTTCTCCATCGAAGAGGCCGTTACCAAGGTGAAGGCCGCCTCAAAGGGCATAGGCGCGGTGGTTACCTTCCTCGGCACGGCAAGGGATTTTTCAAAGGGCTCTGTCATAACGGGGCTCGATTTCGAGCATTACCCGGGCATGGCCGAGAAGAAACTGAAAGACATCCGCGAAAGGGCCTTGAAGAACTTCGACATAATCGAGATGGCCATAGTCCACAGGACAGGCAGGATAGAGATAGGAGAGGACATCGTATTGATAGCGGCCGCCTCGGCGCACCGTAACGACGCGTTCATGGCGTGCGAGTGGGCGATAACGGAATTGAAGAGGACGACCCCTATCTGGAAGAGGGAGACGACGAAGTCAGGGGAGGTCTGGGTCTCGGAAACGCCTTAAAGGCCTCTGTCCTTGTCCCGTTGACCGTTTACAAATTCAGGCTTAAAAATCAAACGATAAAATATAAATATGATAACAGTCGGCATACTTACGATGAGCGACAAGGGCTCAAAGGGCGAGAGGGAGGACCTAAGCGGCAGGGAAATAGAGCGCATGATAAAGGAGCTCCCTTCCGAGGTAAAGGCGTATGAGGTCATCCCTGACGAGACCGCGATAATAAAGGCGAAGCTCATCGAATATTGCGATGTAAAAAGGCTCGACCTCATATTAACGACAGGCGGCACGGGGGTCACCCCCCGCGACGTGACGCCCGAGGCCACGAAGGCCGTAATAGAGAGGGAACTGCCGGGCATGGCAGAGGCGATGAGGGCGGAGAGCTTAAAGAAAACCCCGAACGCCATGATTTCAAGGGCTGTTTGCGGGATAAGGAAGGAGACGCTTATTATAAACCTGCCCGGGAGCCCCAAGGCCGTAAGAGAGAACCTCGCTGTCGTTATGCCCGCCCTTATACACGCCGTAGAGAAGATAAAGGGAAGCCCCACCGAGTGCGCAACGCCTTAATAATGCGGCTTGTAAAAAGTATTCAGAAGGAAGGCATACAGGCCGCAGTCGTACTGCGGTAGAGGATTTTCCGAGGAGTACAACGCAGTATAAAGTCATTTATTCCGATCGTATCAGTCAAAAATATTCCTCACCACAAAAAATACATTCTCCTTCCGCTCCATCAGCCTCCTCATTGTGTAGGGGAGCCAGTCCTTGCCGTAAGGCACATAGACCCGCATCCTGTAGCCCTCATTGGCGAGTTTTTTCTGTAGGGTCCTTTTAATGCCGAGGAGCATCTGGAACTCGAAGCAGTCCTTGGGGATATTGTTCTCCCTTACAAATTTTATCGCCTCATTTATGAGCCTTAAGTCGTGAGTCGCTATCGCGGGCCTGTTCCCCTTCAAGAGCAGCTCCTTCATAAGGACCTCGAAGCTCTTATCGACATCCTTCTTGTCCTTGAACGCTATATCGGGAGGCTCCTTGTAAGCGCCTTTTATCAGCCGGACGGACGCGCCTTTTTTTATGAGCAGCTCCATATCAGCCCTGCTCCTGTAAAGACAGCTCTGTATCGCTATCCCCACGTTCGGGTGCTTTTCGCGGAGCTTTAGGAATATATCTATCGTCCTTTGCGTGTAAGCCGAGCCCTCCATGTCGAAGCGGACGAAGTTATTATGCAGAAGCGCCTTTTCTATTATCTTCCCGGCGTTCTTCTCCGCCAGCTCATTTGAGATATCGAGGCCGAGGTGGGTCAATTTAAGGGAGACTGTCGAATCCACATTTGAGGTTTTGATCTCATCGAGGAGGCTTAAGTATTCGTCAGCGACCGCTTGGGCCTCGGACGGGTTCTTAACATTCTCACCGAGATGATCGATGGTAGCCAGGATGCCGATGCTGCCGAGCCTTCGGGCGGCCTCTATCGCGTCCTTTCTCTCAGTCCCGGCGATATACCTCTTCGCGAAAAAGGCAAGGAGACTTTTCACTCAGGCCCTCTTAAGAAAATCCGTTATCACCCCTCTAAGGCCCGGGGTCTCTATATCGGTCACCTCGTAGC
>JAUSLB010000194.1 GCA_030646655.1 Deltaproteobacteria bacterium
TCAGGAGCAATAAGCACATATACGCTCAGGTTATAGACGACATGTCCGGAAAAACGATCGTCTCGGCCTCTACGCAGCTAAAGGGCTTCGAGGACGGCAAGAAGTCCGATGTGGCAAAGAAGGTCGGCTCGCTTATAGGAAAGCTCGCAATCGAGAAGGGCGTCGAGAAGGTGGTGTTCGACCGGAACGGGTACATTTATCACGGCAGGATTAAGGCCCTGGCGGATGGGGCGAGGGAAGCCGGGCTCAAGTTTTAGCAGGTTGCTTCAAGCCGCAACCTGATAGGCAATCCATGGAAGGATTGCCAAATTGCGAGACCGAAAAGTCGAGCAATTTGTAAGATTTGACGGATTCACTCCGGCCAAATCGTGGCTGAAAAAGCACAGGACGGACTTTTTCAGCATTCTGTTAGATAAACGGGGTTTTCCTCCCCTTTACTAAAGGAGGTTTTTTTGGACAAGATCGACGCAAACGGCTTAGAGTTGAAAGACAAGCTCGTGTACCTGAACAGGGTCGCCAAGGTCGTCAAGGGCGGAAAGCGCTTCAGCTTTAACGCCATAGTGGTTGTGGGCGACGGGAAAGGCCATGTCGGGGCCGGGCTCGGAAAAGCTAACGAGGTCCCTGAGGCCATAAGGAAGGCTATAGAGCAGGCAAAGAAGTCCCTCTTTCAGGTTCCGATATCGGAAGGCACCATCCCCTACGAGGTCACAGGCTCTTACGGCGCGGGCAGGGTCTTTTTAAGGCCCGCATCCCCCGGCACAGGCATAATAGCCGGAGGCGGGGTCAGGGCGGTAGTCGAGTCAGTGGGCATAAGTAACGTGCTTACCAAGTGCCTCGGCACGAACAACCCTCACAATGTCGTCAAGGCCACGATCGAGGCGTTAAAACAGCTTAGAAGCCCTGAGGCGGTAGCGGCGCTCAGGGGAAAGCACATCGCTGAGGTAAGATAATGGCGGAAAAGAGCGTAAGGGTCACATTAATAAAGAGGCCTTCTACCGAGAGGCTTAAGGTTATCCTTAAGGGCATGGGGCTTAACAAGATCAGCTCGTCGAGGGTCCTGAAGGATAATCCTTGCACGAGAGGCATGATCGGGAAGGTATCCCATCTGGTCTCGGTAAAAGACGCCGGATAGATTATTTTAAAGCTGCTAAGGGGATAATAATGTTAGACAGGCTCAAGGCCCCGAAAGGGGCTAACCAGAAAAAGACCCGCAGGGGCAGGGGCGAGGGCTCGGGTTTAGGCAAGACATCGGGCAGGGGCGGCAAGGGCCAGACCGCGAGGTCCGGCGGCAACATAAAGCCGGGGTTCGAGGGCGGGCAGATGCCGCTGCAGAGGAGGCTCCCGAAGAGGGGCTTCACTAACATATTCAAGGTAAAGAGCCGCGTCGTCAATATCGGCGACATAGCGGACGCCTTTAAGAAGAATGAAGTCGCTGACCCGGCCTCGATAGTGGAAAAGAGGCTCGTAAGGGGAAGGCGCGGGTTAATAAAGGTCCTCGGGGAGGGCGAGATAAAGATACCCCTTACCGTCAGGGCGAATATGTTCAGCAAGTCCGCAGAACAGAAGATTAAAGCTGCCGGCGGGGTCGCGGAGGTAATATAATTTGGCGGCTTTAACACCGAATATAAGCAAGGTCCCGGAATTAAACCGCCGCATAATTATAACATTAGTGATGCTCGCCGTCTTCAGGGTAGGCGTTTTCATACCTACACCCGGGATCGACGCCGAGGCGCTTTCTGGCTTTTTCAAGGCCGCGAGCGGCACGCTTTTGGATTTCGCTACGATGTTCACCGGGGGCGCGCTTGAGCGCTTTTCCGTCTTTGCCCTCGGCATAATGCCGTACATAAGCGCCTCGATCATCCTCCAGCTCCTTCAGGCGGTCGTGCCGCAGCTTGAGAAGCTCGCGAAAGAGGGTGAGTCCGGCAGGAACACCATAACCCAGTACACAAGGTACCTGACGGTCGTCTTAAGCATCGTCCAGGCTATGATGATAGCGATCGGGCTAGAGTCGATGAGGGGGCCCGCGGGCGAGCCTATAGTATTGAACCCCGGCTGGGGCTTTAGATTGATGACCGTTATAACGCTCACCTCCGGGACATCGTTCCTCATGTGGCTCGGCGAGCAGATAACGGAAAGGGGGATAGGAAACGGGATATCCCTTATAATATTCGTCGGCATCGTGGCGAACATGCCCTCGGCCCTCTATAACACCATACAGCTCGTGAGGGCGGGCGAGATGAACCTCCTTGTCATTCTTCTCCTTATCGCCCTGATGGTGGCGGTCGTGGCGTTCATAGTCTTTATGGAGATGGGGCAGAGGAGGATCCCCATACAGTACCCGAAGAGGGTCGTGGGGAGGAAGGTGCTCGGCGGAGGCACGCAGCACCTTCCCTTGAAGGTCAATACATCAGGGGTCATCCCCCCGATATTCGCCTCGTCGATAATAGTATTCCCGGCGACGGTGGCGAACTTCATCGATATCCCGATAATGAAGCGGGTCTCCGAGAGCCTCAACCCGGGCGGCATCTTCTATAATGTGCTCTATGTCATCTTCATAATATTTTTCACTTATTTTTATACCGCCATACAGTTTAACCCCAAGGATGTGGCGGAGAACTTGAAGAAACACGGCGGCTTCGTGCCGGGGATAAGGCCGGGCGTGAATACCGCCGATTACCTTGACACGGTGCTTTCAAGGCTTACGCTCTGGGGCGCCCTTTATCTGGCGCTGGTCTGCGTCTTGCCTTCTTTATTCATAGCGCAGTTTAACGCGCCCTTCTACTTCGGGGGAACGGCGCTGCTCATAGTAGTAGGGGTCGCGATGGACACCGCCCAGCAGATGGAGTCTCACCTGCTTGCCAGAAGCTATGACGGTCTTTTAAAGAAGGGCAAAATAAAAGGCAGGGGCCTGTAACGATGAACCTTATACTCCTTGGGGCTCCGGGCGCCGGTAAGGGCACGCAGGGCAAGAACCTTTTAGAGAGGTACAGGATACCGCAGATCTCGACCGGGGACATCCTGCGCTCGAACGTGAGGAGCAAGACCCAGCTTGGGCTTAAGGCCAGAGAGTATATGGACAAGGGGGTCCTTGTCCCGGACGATGTGGTGGTGGGCATGGTCTCCGACCGGATAAAAGAGGAGGACTGCTTAAACGGCTTCATACTCGACGGCTTCCCGAGGAATCTAAAGCAGGCCGAGGTTCTCGAACAGACGCTTAAGGACATGGGCAAGCGGATCGACCGCGTTATCGGCATCGATGTTGAGCGCAAAGAGCTTGTAAGGAGGCTCAGCGGCAGGAGGGTATGCCGCAAATGCGGGGCCAACTACCACGTTATCTTCAGCCCGCCCATGAACATCGGGGCGTGCGACAAATGCAGCTCCGAGATATACCAGAGGGACGACGACAGTGAAGAGACGATAGAGGCGCGCCTCAAGGTCTATGAGCAGGAGACCTTCCCGCTGATCGAATACTATGCGCGAAAAGGGCTTTACGCGGCCGTTGACGGGATCGGCACAGTGGACCAGATAACGAACTTTATCGTGAGCGCAATTGAGAAGGGAAGAAGTAATACTTAAGTCCCCCGAAGAGATAGAAGCGATGCGGAGGAGCTGCCTTGTTGTGGCGGAGGTCCTCCGGGTATTAAAAGAGAATGTGTTTCCGGGTTCCTCTACGATGGATCTTGAGAGGATAGCCGAGGAGGAGACGAAGAAGAGGAAGGCACGGCCTGCCTTCAAGGGCTACAGGGGCTATCCGTACTGCCTGTGCACATCGGTAAACAGCGAGGTAGTCCACGGGATGCCCGGCGAGAAAAAGGTCCTTAAAGAGGGCGACATCATAAGCATCGACTTCGGGGCGCTCCTTAACGGGTTTTACGGGGATGCGGCGGTGACAGTGCCTGTGGGGGCCGTCTCCGAGGACGCGGTAAGGCTCATAGAAGTAACAGCCGCCTCTTTGGAAGAGGCGATAAACGCGGCTAAAGAGAATAAACACCTCTCTGACATATCTTACGCGGTGCAGAGCTATGTGGAGGGACGGGGGCTTTCGGTAGTAAGGGAGTTCGTGGGCCACGGCATAGGAAGGGAATTGCACGAAGGGCCGCAGGTGCCGAACTTCGGGCTGCCCGGCAGAGGCATAAAACTTAAGGCAGGGATGGTCCTTGCCATAGAGCCGATGATAAACATCGGTGGGAGCGCCGTTAAGGTGCTCGACGACGGCTGGACGGCCGTAACAGCTGACGGAGGCCTATCGGCGCATTTTGAGCATACCGTGGCCATTACGCATAACGGCCCCTATGTGCTAAGCAGGATTTAAAGCCTGCTTAGCAGGTAAAAAAGAAAAGGACAGATGCCTAAAGAAGAGGCTATACAGGTAGAGGGAACGGTAGTAGAGACGCTGCCCAACGCTATGTTCAGGGTGGAGCTCGAGAACAAGCACAGGGTGCTTGCCCATGTGTCCGGCAAGATGAGGATGCATTTCATTAAGATACTGCCGGGCGACAAGGTAACGGTGGAGCTTTCCCCTTACGACCTTACGAGGGGCAGGATAACATACCGGGCGAAGTAGCCCGCTTAAAAAGTAAAACAGGCGAGGATGAGATGAAGGTAAGAAGCTCGGTTAAAAAGATATGCTCGAAGTGCAAGATCGTGAAGCGCAGCGGCGTAGTGAGGGTAGTGTGCACGAACCCCAAGCACAAGCAGAGGCAGGGCTAATAAGACCGCACCGGAAAAGCCGGGCGGGGGCTTTAAGGAGGTATGGATTGGCGAGGATAGCAGGAGTAGACCTTAACAAGAATAAAAGGATCGGGATAGCCATTACCAAGATATTCGGCATCGGCGGCACATCTTCCGCGAAGATACTTGAGAAGGCCGGCGTTGACCCTTCCATCAAGACTCAGGACCTCACGGAGGCGCAGGTAGGCGCCATAAGGAAGGTCATCGACACGGAGTTCAAGGTCGAGGGCGATTTGAGGAAGGAAGTGTCCATGCACGTTAAGATGCTCGTTGACATGGGCTGCTACAGGGGCATACGCCACAGGAAGAACCTTCCCGTGCACGGCCAGAGGACGCACACCAACGCGAGGACCCGGAAGGGCCCGAGGAAGGGCGTAGTGGCCATCAGGAAGGCCGAATAGTGGGGCTTTCTACCGCATGCGCTTTTTTAGAAAAGGGATAGCCGTAATA
>JAUSLB010000195.1 GCA_030646655.1 Deltaproteobacteria bacterium
CCCGTTATCAGGTTGCTTCAAGACGCAACCTGATAGGCACTCCATGGAAGGATTGCCAAATTGCGAGACTGAAAAAGTCGAGCAATTTGTAAGATTTGGACGGAGGCAGCCCGGCCAAATCGTGGTTGAAAAAGTCAAGGACGGACTTTTTCAACACCATGTTAGACGCCTTTGCGGCCTTTGAAATAGCGCGATAAGGTTTGCGCGAACTGCTTAAATCAATTGCGGGCTTGGAGGCTCTGCCTTAGCTTGGAGGAAAAAGTCCAGTCTGCTATGATTCCCTAAGCTATGTACCCCTTGTCTAAACTTATATCAGGATTTGCGTTTGTCAAGGGAATGGCGGCGGCCATATAAAGGGGAAGAGGTGCTATACTTTTATAATGATGTAAAAAACCCCGCCGTCGGGGTAGAACAAGGCCCCTCTTATCGCCCGCAAGAAAAACGGCTCCGCACTTGTGAAAAGGCCCTGTCAGAGTGTATAATATGTATGCTTTTTCTTTTGACGTATGGACAAAAAAAGTCTGCGCATCATGACATACAACGTTCACAGCTGCATCGGCAGGGACGGCAGGGCATCCGCTTGCAGGGTCGCGGACGTGATAGCGCTCTACGGGCCTGATCTGATCGCGCTTCAGGAGCTCGATGCCGGAAGGCCGCGCACTAACCGCTCGCATCAGGCAGAAGAGATAGCGAAGCGCCTTGACATGGACTTCCATTTCCACCCTTCAATGGAGATAGAGGGCGAGAGGTACGGCAACGCGATCTTAAGCCGCTTTCCCATCAGGCTCATTCAGGCAGGGGCGCTTCCGACCTTCAAGATGCGCAGGGCCCTTGAGTCAAGAGGCGCGCTTTGGGCCGCGATACGGTTCGGGGGAAAAGAGATCCAGATAATAAACACCCACTTGGGCCTTAACCGCCGCGAGAGGCTCCTTCAGACAGAGGCCATCCTTGGGAGCGGGTGGGCAGCGCATGAGCTATGCCGTCCGCCGCTTATAATGTGCGGGGACTTGAACGCGCTCCCGATATCCCCGGTCTATAAGAGGTTCAGGGGACTCTTCATCGATGTCCAGACCTCGTTTAACGGGACAAGGCCGCGTGGCACATACCCGAGCCTGTATCCCATAGCGCGGATAGACCATATATTCGCCACTCCCGGGTTCGAGGTCAGAAAAATCGAAGTCCCCCGCACGCCTCTTACCAGCGCGGCCTCAGACCACCTCCCTCTAATCGCAGAGCTGGCCCTAAGTTAATCCGTAGATACCGTACCCGGAGGTCAGCCGATGGCAAGGACGATCCTAAAGCCGGGCCGCAACTGTCAGGATTTTATAGAGGCCGATTCCTCGGTCATCCTGATAGACGGAAGGGACTACTACAGGGCCTTCTACCGCGAGGCCTGCCGCGCCGAGAGCTACATCTGCATCTCCGGCTGGCAGTTCGACAGCGAAGTAACTCTCCTAAGGGGCCCGGATGAAAAAGACGCCTGCGGGGACCTTAAGTTCCTGAACTTCCTCAACCAGCTTTGCGAGGGGAACAAGGGACTTAGGATATATATGCTCGCGTGGGACTTTTCCATCATCTTCATGCTGGAGCGCGAGTGGGTGCAGGAGTGGATATTCAACTGGTCAACGAACGGGCGGCTCTTCTTCCGCTTCGATGACAGGCACCCTGTGGGCGCGAGCCAGCACCAGAAGTTCGCTGTAATAGACGGCCATGCAGCCTTCTTGGGGGGAATGGACATATGCGCAGGCAGGTGGGACGACCGCAGGCACCTTGCGAAGAACCCCAAGAGGATCAACCCGGACGGCAGTGCTTACGAGCCTTACCACGATATTCAGGCATACTATACCGGCCCAATAGCTATTAAGCTGTCGGAGATTTTTAAAGAAAGGTGGCGCGCCCTGACCGGGACGGAGGCAGAGCTTAGGCCCGCAGGAAAAAAAGGCCCTGCCCTTAAACTTAAAGAGGACGACGGCATACCCGTAAAGGCGGGAAGGGTCAGCCTTAGCCGCACACTGGCGCAGACGTTCGTCGGCGCTGAGGGCCCGATAAAGGAGATCCGCCTCCTCTACATGGACGCTATAGAGGCGGCTGAAAGGCTCATCTACATCGAGAACCAGTATCTCAGCTCCTACGCGCTCTTCAAAGCCTTGATGAATAGGATGGAGGCGGAGGGCCGAGCGAAGCTTCAGGTGATAATAATACTGCCCAAAAAGCCTCAGGCGTTCGTCGAGGAGGTCTCGGTCGGGATCGCCCAGACGCATATATTGAATTCGCTGAGAAAAGCGGCCAAAAATAACGGCCATTCGCTCGGCGTATATTACTCGGCCTCTTTCGACGAGAAGGGGCAAGAGGCCCCCGTCTATATACACTCAAAGCTAATGATGGTTGACGACCGGTTCATGACAATAGGGTCGGCGAACGCCACAAACAGGTCCTTTGGGCTCGACAGCGAGCTTAACGCCTCCTGCGAGGCGGCAGCGCGGAAGGATTATGGGCTTATTGAGAGCCTAAGGGAGCTAAGGGCGGGGCTTCTCTCTGAATTCTGCGGGATAGAAAAATCCCCGGAGCTTTACAGGGTAGAAGGGCTTGTCGACTACCTCGATTCTCTTGCAAGGAGCAGGGCCTTTAGACTAAAGTTCCATGCCCTTAATTCGGCCTTTGAGGATAGCGGGCTTATAAGGGCCCTTAACACGGCGCTATTAGACCCTGAGAGGGCTGTAATAGAGGAGAACGTCTTTGAGATATTCTCCCCTGACATACGCGCCCTCTTCACCGGAGGGATAACCGTCCTTAAGGGATGGCTCTTGGGGAAAGGGGGCTAAAGCTATCTTCTTGTGTCTGTCCGGGGCCTTGCCGGCGCTACGGTGACCTTACGGCCGGAGATGATCGACTGGTGCATGAACTCTATCACCTTCTCGGCCGAGTCCCTCGGCACCTCGATAAAGGTGAAGGTGTCGAATATACTGACCTTCTTTATAGCGCTCGGGGGTATGTTGGCCTTCCGCGAGATTGCGTTGACGATATCGTTAGCCCTTACGTTCTGCTCTTTGCCTATAGTCATAAAAAGCCGGGCCATGCCCTGAGGCGCTCCCGTATCGTCGAGCGAGACGCCAGAGACGCCAGAGACGCCACCCTTCTCGGCCATCTCAAAGCCCTGCAGCTGGAATTTAAGGAGCGCCGCCAGCGCCTCCAAGGGCTTTACCTTTTCCGCAAGCCCCTCAGCCATCTTCAAGAACTTATCGAAGCTCTTATCGTCGATGAACTCATCTATCTTGTCCTTAAGGCTCGTAAAGCGCGCCTCCATAATCTCCTCGTTCGTAGGGAGCTTCCCCCTCTTGATATCGGCCTTTGATACGGCCTTAATGAGCCTTAACTGCCTCTCCTCCCTCGGGGTTACGAAAGTGACCGCAACGCCAGCTTTGCCGGCCCTGCCGGTCCTGCCGATCCTGTGCACATAGGACTCCGGGTCCTGAGGGATGGAATAGTTGACCACATGGGAGATATCGCTTATATCGAGCCCGCGCGCCGCCACATCGGTAGCCACGAGGACATCGACCCTGCCCTCCTTGAACTTCTTCAGTACAGCCTCCCTCTGAGACTGGCTGAAGTCCCCGTGCATTGAATCAGCCCCGTAGCCGCGAAGCTTCAGATTCCCGGCGACGTCGTCGGCCTCTTTCTTCGTGTGGCAGAATATGAGGAACCTCCCGCCGTCGTCCGAATCTATCAGCCTCGAAAGGGCCTCTATCTTATCCTCGCGCTTAACTTCGAAGAATATCTGGTCTATCTTCGACGCGGTAAGGGTCTCGGAGGGGATCCTGATCTTTTCAGGCGACCTCATGTACCGCTTGGATATCCTCAATATCTCATCAGGCATCGTCGCCGAAAAGAGGAGGGTCTGCCTTGTCTCAGGTATCTCTTTTAAGATCCTCGTTATATCGTCTATGAAGCCCATATCGAGCATCTCGTCAGCCTCATCGAGTACCGCTATCTTGACATTTTTCAGATTTAAGGTCCTCCTCTCGATATGGTCGAGGACCCTGCCGGGCGTGCCTACGACGATATGGACGCCCTTTTTTAAGGTGCTAATCTGCCTCTCTATCGATGTGCCGCCATAGACAGGGAAGGCCAGAAGCTTCTTGAATTTTGCGAGCTTATTCATCTCCTCGGCCGCCTGTATGGCGAGTTCCCTTGTGGGGGCGAGGATGATCGCCTGCACGCTGTTTGAAAGCCGGTCTATCTTTTCTATTATGGGTATGCCGAACGCCGCTGTCTTTCCCGTGCCGGTCTGCGCCTGACCGATGACATCCTTCCCGGAAAGCAGGGCCGGGATCGTCTTTTCCTGAATGGGGGTGGGCTCCTCGAAGCCCATCTGTGACACTGCCTTCAATATCTCGCTGCTTAAGCCGAAATCGTTAAACGACATCGGACTCTTTACCTTCTTCTCCAAATTCTCATCTCCTTATTTTGTGTGTACATATTTTGTTAATCATATATCATAGCACAAAAAAAAGAAAAAGATATAATAATAATCAGCGCGGCTGATTATTAAACACGCGATTAAAAATGAAAAATCTCCGCCATACCATAAATGACGGAGATTTTTGATGGTACGGAAAATCATTTTTATTTGCCAGCCTTGACCCGCCGCTAAAGCGACGGGATTGCGGCTGGCATACCCATGCAATCCCCGCCATAAATGGCGGGGATTGCCGGCAAGGTGATTGCCTTTTTATAGCCCGATTGACTTGGACGGCTTTTTCTGTAATATTTTGCCTGAGGGACCATCAAT
>JAUSLB010000196.1 GCA_030646655.1 Deltaproteobacteria bacterium
TGCCTCCTTCCGAACATCTGCTGGGGATAGACGCAGTAGGAGCACTGGGCGTTGCAGCCCCTGCTCGTGAATATCGATATGACTGGATACCTGCAATGCGCGTAGAAGTAATTCCCGATCTTCAGGTGCTTCTTGTAAACCCTCGAGACGAACGGGAGGGAGTCGAGGTCCTCGATAAACGGCCTGTGGGGGTTTGAGACGACGCCTGAGGAAGACCTGAAGGTCAGGCCGCTTATCCCTTCAAGCCCGCCGCCTTCTTCTACGCTCCTCGCTATCTCTGTAACGGTAATGTCATATTCGCCCCTGATAACGGCATCGACCCTTTTATCCACCTCAAGCGATTCTTCAGGCAGGGCCGACACGTGAGGCCCTGTTAGAAGGGTAATGCTGTCCGGCAGTATCTCTTTAATCCCGCCGGCGACCTCCGCGTCGTTATATATGCTCGGCGTGGAGGTATATACGACCGTCATATCAGGGGAGAAGCCCTTTGCTATTCTAAAGCAGTCATCCCGGCTAAGGCCATCCGCAGGCGCGTCAACGAGCATCACCCTGTGCCCTTCCCTTTCAAGGAGCCCTGTAGCGTAGGCGTGCCATAAGGGGTAGTAGATCGTGCCGCTCTTGGTGACCGCGGGGCTTCTGGAGAAGCGCGAATACCTCGGCAGGAACGGCGGGTTGAGCATGAGTATCTTCATATTTTGTCCCCTCTTCCGGCTTGTTTGGATTTACCTGAAAAACGGATCCTGTCCGATAATTTCCTCAGCCTGTTGTTATTGAAAAAGAGGCGCTGGAAGAACATGGTCGAGCATATAAGGCCCGCAGGGTATTTGAGCGGCCCGTATCCGGAAAATACCCTCTCTATGCCTTTCCTCTGGATGCGCAGCGTGGTTTTACGGAGTTTTCCAGCGAGCCCCAGTCTATCCTTTTCGTTCAGCTCCTTTGTTATAAAGAAGGGCTTTCCGGTCTTCTTTGAGAACCTCAGGTTCTTATCCATGCTGTTAAGCAGCTCAAGCGGCTCTCCCGTCCACGCGCTGTTCTTCTCGACCCAGTCCCAGAGCGCCGTGCCCGGGAAAGGCATGAGGTTATAAAAGTCCGCCTTAAAGACAGGGTATTTTTTGGCTATCCTTATCGAATCCTCTATGTCCCCGATGGTCTCGCCCGGCGTGCCGTAGACGAAAAAGAGCGACACCTCGAAGCCGAGCTCGCAGCTCGTCTTGATAGCGCCCTCTATCTGCTCCATAGTCTCGCCCTTTTTCAATATCTTGAGGACTTTGTCATTTCCGGCCTCTACCCCTATGCCGAAGCTCTTAAAGCCGACCTCCTTCATCCTTACGAGCATGTCTCTGTTTATCTTATCCGCCCTGATGCCGTTGGACGCCCTCAGGGTAAGCCCCTTAAGCCCCCTCTTTTCTATCTCGTCGCAAAGCGAAAATACCCTTTCGCTGTAGAAGGTGAAGTTGTCGTCGAGGAAGTTGAATATCCTCCTGCCTTTCGAGTACCAGTACTCGAGCTCAGAGCCTATCTCCTCTACCGAGCGCGTCCTTATCTTTTTCCCGAGCGTAAGCCCCACCGAGCAGAAGATGCAGGAGTAAGGGCAGCCCCTTGATGTTATTACGCCCATCTCGTTCGCGTATTTTTCGAGCTCGAATTTAGAGTACTTCGGCCAGCCTATCTCATCGAGCGCCTCCGGCCTCTGGAACGGGACAGGGTAAAGTATGTTTCCACCCTCCCTGTATATGAGGCCGGGGATGGTCTTAGGATCAGCGCCTTTGAGGAACTGTATAAGCGAGCCTTCAGCCTCGCCCGTAAAGGCGAAGTCGACGCTTTTGTATTCCTCGAGTATCTTAGTCCCCATAATAGTCACATGCGGCCCGCCGGCCAGGGTTTCTACCGAGGGGTATCTGTCTTTAATGAGGCCGAGGAGCTCAAAGAACCTCTTATGCCCGACCGTATAGACCGTAGTGCCTACGCAGTCGTAGCCCTCTTTTGCTATTTTCGCAAGGACATCCTCGTCCCCGTACCCGAGCTTCATGTCGACCACATCGTAATCCGCCCCGGCGTCCTCAAGCGCCTGCGCGAGATACCCGGTGCCGAGGGGGGGGCGGCTTGAGCCGAGCTCGTCGGAATAGACGTTGTAGATAAGCAGTATCTTTTTCATGTCAGCTCACTTTTAAAGGCCTTCGCAAGTAGCATCCCGCCTCCGGGCGACTTGGAAAGGAGCTTATTCCCCCAGTCGAAAAACGGGCCCATTGAGGGGAGGAATACGCCTTTTACGTCTATGTCCCTGAAGCCGGCCCTCGAAAGCACCATCCTTAAGGATTTCGCGTCGAAGAGGTATTTATGGTCCTGCTCAGAGGTGCCCACCCACCTATCACCTTTTATAAAGCGGCTCAGGCTTAAGAGGTTCGGGGAAGACAGCATGGCCATGCCTCCGGGGGCCAATAGGGCGCTGACATTGCGGAGGAACTCATGGACGTTCTCCACATGCTCTATTACCTCCCACATTGTCGCTATATGATATCTGCCCGCCTCCATGCCGCCGATGCCTTTCTGCAGGTCCTGTATGTAGATGCTGCATTCAGATTCCGCTGACGCGGCCTTTAGCCACCGTGACGGCACATCCACACCGTCTATCTCTACGCCGCAGCCGCCGGAGTCCAGCACAGCCTTTATAAAGCTTCCGTCAGCGCACCCGATATCTAAAAAGCGCGTCTTTATGCCTTTGAAGCGCTCATTTTTCGCCTCAAAGGCCCGCCTCATCAGGAATAAAAGCCTTGGGTCAATTGGCATATGAAAATGCCTTCTCCAAAACAGACTTGGCCTCTTTAAACACCTCTTCCGGCTTTATCGCGAGCACGCACGCGCCAGCCCCCCTGCCAGTATGGACGCATCCGAACTGCCAGCATGGGGAGCAAAAGAAATCCTTATAGATTATCCTTGCCTCATCAGCCCAAGGCCTGAAGACCTGAGGGGACTGAGGCCCCATAAGCGCTACTATCGGGACGCCTGAGCTCGCGGCTATGTGCATGGGGCCGCTGTCGAACCCGATATATAGATGAGCGCCCTTAAACCTGTCGAACAGGTCCGTGAGCTTCAATATGCCGCACATGTTCCTGACCCTGTCAGGGGCCGGAATAAAGGCCCCTTGAGCTATGCGTCTTGCGGCCTCCCTGTCCTCTTTTGATCCGATGAGGCTTACGCGGATATCCGGGTCAAGGCCGAGGATAAGGGAGCAGAGCCTTGAAAAGCTTTCCTCAGGCCACCTCCTCAAGATATTTCCCGAGCCTATGTGGATGAAGACCTCCCTTTGCCCGCAAGCAGGCTCCCCCCTGGGATTCTTCCTGAATAAAGAGCTTGGGAGGGCCCCGTTGCCCATCTCATCAAGGCATTCCAAGAAATGCCTGAAATTTTTTTTTACGGGGCTGCCTGTAATAAGCGCAATCCATGACGTCCTGAGCGGGTTGGGGAACTTCATTACGCTCTCCATCGGGAGCCTGTTGATGACAACCCAGAGGAACGCCTTCATATCCCCCCTGAGCCAGATGACCTTGTCGAAGCCTTCGGCTTTAAGGAGTTTTTTAGGAAAGCCGCTGCCTGCGGAATCTTCTACGCCAATGCCCTCAGGGCTCATCAACCCCCCCCTTTTTCCGGCCTCGTTTCCATTGCCGTTCTTTTTTACCCCTTTTTTCATTCGCGAATACTTGGCTGAGTCATAGAATACCGCCCTGTCTATATTCGGGTCTGTCCTAGCGAGGTCCCTGTTTACCGAGTCCGTCATTACGGTAAGGGAAGGCTTTTTGCCGCAGGTATCTTTAAGCGCAGCGAAAAGCGGGGCCGATAGAACGAAGTCGCCGATCTGGCCGAGCTGGATGATTAAGATATTGAGATTCCCCTCAGCCATGTTCCTTTTTACCGGGTAACGGCTCTCATAAAGGATATGGAGCCACGATTGCAGTAACGACCCCGCTGATAAAAGCGACGTCCTTAAAAAGAAAACGAGGTATCTGAAAAAATAGACCATTTAAATAGCCTTATGGCCCTCTAACAGGATGTTGAAAAAGTCCGTCCTGTACTTTTTCAACCACGATTTGGCCGGGCTGCCTCCGTCCAATCCTTACAAATTGCGCGACTTTTCGGTCTCGCAATTGCACAATCCATAAACATGAGCGGATTGTGGCTGGCAAGGAAAATTACATTTATATAGCTCGCCTTATCACTTCGTGAGCCGGCGAGCATCCAGAGGCAATCCTTCCATGGATTGCCTATCAGGTTGCGGAAAAACGCAACCTGATAGGATAAAGACGAAATTCTTCTGGATGAGGTTTTCGGGGTGCTTTCGAGGTGTGGTTCTCTAAGGTGATTTAAACAGGATATGAATTATTATAAAAGTAACATAGAATATAACTTGTGTAAAGATAAAAAATAAACTAAATCTATAAAGGAGAGTTAAAGACCCTCATGCCTGCTATATACATGGCAAAGACCAGATTAAAACAGCCTATATAGAAGACCCCGCCGTAAGAGTTGGCTGAGACGGCAAGCGCAAGGAGCCCTCCGCCGTAAGCGAGCTTTACGAACTTAGCCTCATCGGTTTTCCCGCAAGACCTTGCAGCGCCGTAGCATCTGTAAATTAAATACATGAGTATAATAAGCCCCACGACACCGGTCTCAGCGCCCCACTCGATGTATGAATTAAGCAGAGTGACCCTGAAGGCGTCGAAGCTCAGGGAATCGAAGCTTAAGTTTATAAGCCCTGATACGTGGCCTGACAAAAGAGGCGACTGTCCTATGCCGACCCCGGTAAAAAGATTATCAGAGAGCATCTTAATGCCTATGTTCCATGTGAGAGTCCTGCTGTTATGCGTGAATATCTCGCTTACGAGCTTTGCTATGAGCACGGAATTTATAAAGCTGTAAAAGGCGTAGAGGACTATCCCTCCGGCGGCGATAAATATAATAAGCCCCCTTTTCCTGACATCCCCGCTGTTGACTATAAGGGCCAGTAAGACGGAGACGAGCATCGATACCGAGAATGTGAATACGAGGTCAATGATAGCGAAAAGGAGCAGGATCTTAAGGAACCGCTTTGAAAAACAGATCCCCTCGCATTTTTTGTTTATGGCCGCTATCACGAGGAACAGCGGGCTTACGAGCAATATCCCGTAGGTCTGCGGCTCGCCCACATACCCGCCGGCCCTGAAGTGGGGCTCAGTGACGACGCTCCCGGCCTCTATGCGGAAAAGCCAGAAAAGGGCTATCTGGAGGAGACCGAAGAGGCATACGAGAAAATATGACGCTATCGTCAGGTTCGCCACTTTAAAGAACCTCTTAGGGGTGTCCACATTCGATATGATGAACTCTATCGCAAAGATCGAAAGGAAGAGCCTCAAGACGAAGGATAGGCCCCTCCACGCAGGGGAGTTGAGCCCTTGGGCCCACGAGTAGGAGTATGCGCTGTCGGGCATGGCCTTACGCGGGTCCATGTGGGCGATAAGGAGCGAGATGACGGCCCAGAAAAAAAGGAGAAAAAGGGGCTTCTGGATAAGATGCGTCTTAAGCGCGAACCTGCCTTTATGCATGCCGTCCAGAAGAAATGCCAAGAGCATAAATACGGATATAATGGATGATATGCCGATGGAAGCGACTTTAAGGCTGTTGTCGTTAGAGACTATGAACGCGGATACGGTAAAGGCCGTAACGGCAGTAAAGCCCAGCCCCCCTGTGGGCCGCTCCATTGCATCGGCAAAATATGTCCGCGCATTCTCCATCTATCTCCGCCTGTATATCTCGTAAGAGCCGATGCTTTTGAAGAGCCTGTAGTTTGCGTAGATGGCCCCCATATCCTCGGGTTTAAGCCTTATTATGTTGGCCCTTCTTTCCACTATCCAGTCCCACTCAGGGACGGTCGCCGAGCCCTCCTCTATCGGGGAGGCCTTAGCGAATTTGACCCCCGCATAAAACCCGATGTCGCCCGGGACTATCACCCTGCTCGACAGGGGTATCTCTGATCTTATGAAGCTGACCGTCTCGATAGCCCCCTTTTCCCCGTACTGGCTCCTTGTCTGGTATTGGCCTATGGCCTGATTGGCAAAGAGCGACAGGCTCGAGCAGACGGACATATAAAGGAGCGAGGCCGGGAAAGCCTTAAAGCCGCGGACCGAAAAAAAAGCATATAGAGCTGCGAAGAGTGCGAGGTTCATCGAGAGGTAAAGGAGCAGGTAGGAATAAAGCCTTCCCATGGAGAGGCTCCGGTAAGACCCGATAGCCTGATACAAGGGGTCTCCGAGCACAAGGAATATTATCAAGGTAACGGGCGGCATCAGCGCAAACGCGTAATT
>JAUSLB010000198.1 GCA_030646655.1 Deltaproteobacteria bacterium
GAGCAGGGCCGATGTGATCGCAGCCGGCATGCCCGAGAGGGTCTTTGCAGGCAGAATAACAGAGATAGGCGCAGTGGGCGCGTTCGCTACCCAGAGGGATGTCACAAGGGGGAGGTCTGACATAAAGACCTTCCGCGTAAAGGCCGGGGTTGAAAAACCCGAAGGCCTCCTTAAGCCGGGAATGACGGTAAAGGTCAGGATATATTTCACCCGATAATATGGCGGCCATAGAGACAGTCGAGCTTGTTAAGAAATACGGGGGGCTTACGGCGTTAGCCGGGGTTTCGCTTTCCATACCCGAAGGGGACTTCTTCGGCCTGCTCGGCCCGAACGGCGCGGGCAAGACCACGCTAATAAGGATACTCACCACCCTTATAAGGCCGACATCAGGGTTGTCGAAGGTGGCTGGATTCGACGTCGTAAAGGACAAGGCAAAGGTCCGCAGCGTCATAGGGGTCGTGCCGCAGGCGATGACGAGCGATCTCGACCTTACGGGCTTCGAGATAATGGACATATACGCCCGCTTCTACGGCATGCCGAAAAAAGAAAGGCGCGACAGGACGGATGAGCTCCTTTCGATGGTGGGCTTGAGGGACAGGGCAGGGGATTTGGTTGCCACATATTCGGGAGGGATGAGGAGGCGGCTTGAGATAGCGCGGGGGCTCGTGCATAAGCCGGAGATACTCATCCTCGATGAGCCGACTATCGGGCTCGACCCTCAGTCGAGGCACGTCGTCTGGGAGCTTCTTGAGAAGTTCCGCAGTACGGACAAGCTGACCATCCTCCTTACCACGCATTACATGGAAGAGGCTGAAGAGCTGTGCGACCATGTGGGGATAATGGACTACGGCAAGATCGTGGCGCTCGATACGGTAGAGGGGCTTAAAAAGCAGATACCCCAGAAGGATATAGTGGAGCTTACGATATCGAACTTCGACATGAACAGGGCCGCCGGATGGGTAAAGACCCTTCACTTCGTCACCTCCTGCGCCATTAACGCGGATACGCTCATCGTATCCGCGGAGGGAGGGGCAAAGGCCATCCCTGAGCTCGTTGACGGCCTTAAAAAGATGGGCGCGAACTTAACAAAGGTTACCTTGAAGCAGCAGACCCTCGAGGATGTCTTCATCCACTTTACCGGAAGGCCCATCAGGGAGGAGGAGGCCAAGAAGGTCAGCTTCCTCCTCGGCGCCGGAGTCCCGACGAAGTGGGGGAGATGAGGAAAAGCCATGAACCGCTTCAACGCCATATTCGAGAGGGACTTAAGGAAGTTCATAAGGAACCCGCTTGTGGTAGCCATGAGCCTCCTTATGCCGATAATCTATCTGGTCATACTCGGCAACTCCTTTCAGGGCGAGCTTAAAAACCTGCCGCTCGCGGTCGTCGACCTCGACGGCGGGCCCTACGCAATAAGGGTGATGGAGCTTTTGCGCTCCCTTGAGGCCGGCCCAAAGACACTAAAAGTCCAGAGGGTCTCTGATCAGGGCTTCGCGATGTCGGGCCTGAGGCAAGGCGTTTTCAAGGCCGTCCTCGTGATACCGCCTGATTTCAGCAGGGATGTCTCTCGGGGCGCGCGCAGCGAGCTCGGGCTTTTTCTTGATAACGCCGAGACGATCTCCGCGAACTCGGTCCAAGGCGCTGTCCTAAGGGCGCTGCCTGAGCTTACGAGGAAATATGTCTCTGTCCGCGAGCAGAGGAGGACTTACTTAAGGGACATAGAGATATACAGGAAGATCGACTACGACCAGACGCTTATCCCCGGCGTGGTAATCATGGCGATATTCCTCGGCGCGATGACGACCGGGGCCTTCAATATGGTCATGGACAGGTTTTTGGGGGTGGAGGAGAGCTATTTTTTAACCCCGCTTACCAAGAGGGATATAGTGATGGGCCTTGTGGCGAGCGGGCTTCTCATCACTACCATACTGGCCCTTATAGTCCTTTTTTTAAGCTCGCTCATCTCAGGCATCTACCTGTGGCAGATGCTGAGCCTCGAAGGGCTTTTGCTTATAATAGCCGTAATCATACTCTCTACGCTCGGGCTTCAGGGGCTTATGTTCATAATAATGGGCAGGATTAACCACCCGAGGATCGTCGGCGTGCTCGGAGGTTTTCTGAACGTCATATTCTTTTTCCCGAGCGGGGCCATATATCCGATTGAGAGCTTCCCGGCGTGGCTCAAGGCCTTTGCGAAGGTCAACCCCGAGACCTATTCGGTCCACGCTCTAAGGGCCTTGCTCTTTAAGGGCGCGGGGCTTTCTGCCGTAGATGTTGACATGATATTCTTGTCTATTTTCGCGGTGATCGCGATAGCGCTCGGGACAATAGCCTTTAAGAGGGCCTTATAGGGGATTGAAAATAAGGGGGGCGTATGATAACCTTAATTAAGGGCACCTCAGACAGCGTTTTCAGCAACCTGATAATCAATAGCTTTAAATTATGGAGTTTACTATGGAATTAAAAAAGATAAAAGACGGCGTATTCTGGGTAGGCGCGGTTGACTGGGACAGACGCCTTTTTGACTCCCTTATCCCTCTGCCTGACGGCACGAGCTATAACTCATTTCTTATAAGAGGGGGCGAAAAGACCGCGCTCATCGACACGGTTGACCCGAGCAAATCCGCCCTTTTAATGGCGCAGCTTGAGGGCGTTGATAAAATAGATTACATAATCTCGCACCACGCCGAGCAGGACCACTCAGGCGCTATCCCCCTTGTCCTTGAGAAATACAAAAACGCTAAGGTCCTGGCGAGCGCGAAGGGCAAGGAGTTCCTTATGGACCTCCTCAGTATCCCGGCTGAGAGGATAACGGCCGTCTCGGACGGAGAGACCCTTGACCTCGGCGGCAAGACTATCGAGTTCATCTCTACGCCCTGGGTACACTGGCCTGAGACGATCTCTACGTATCTGCGCGAGGACAAGATAATATTCACCTGCGACATGTTCGGCTCGCATCTTGCCGCATCCGGGCTCTATGTGGAGGACGAGGCGAAGGTCTGCGATGCGGCGAAGAGGTATTACGCTGAAGTCATGATGCCCTTCAGGACAACCATCAGGAGGCACATCGAGCGGGTAGAAAAATACGATATAGAGATAATCGCCCCGAGCCACGGCCCTCTCCATAAGAACGTAAAGCGCATCTTAAGCTCGCACCGCGAGTGGGTCTCGGATAAGCTGACCAACACCGTAGTAATCCCTTACGCCACGATGCACGGCTCAACAGAGCTTATGGTCGATTATCTTACCGAGGCATTGACGAGGCTCGGCGTCAATGTGGAGAAGTTCAACCTCGCCGTGACTGATACCGGTAAGCTTACGATGGCGGTAGTTGACGCCGCCACGCTCGTCGTAGCTTCCCCTACGGTCCTTACAGGCGCGCACCCGTCCGTAATCTCCGCTATCTTCCTTATAAACGCCCTTAGGCCCAAGCTTAAGTTCGCGTCCGTCATAGGCACATACGGCTGGGCAGGCAAGATGCTTGAGCAGGTCACATCTACCATCTCAGGGCTCAAGGTCGAGATGATCGAGCCTGTCATAGTGAAGGGCAGGCCCAAAGGCGATGACCTCGTAAAGCTCGACAGGCTTGCCTCAGATATAGCCAAGAGGCATAAGGAAAACAATATCGTTTAAAAACCTTCTATGAGATCCTACCGTAAAGAGCTATTCTACCATCTTCCGGAGAGGCGGGGGTTCTTGAACATTACCCCTGATGTCATTGCCTGCGTCGAGGAGAGCGGGATAAAAGAGGGGTTTGTTCTCGTCAACTCAATGCACATAACCTCGTCTGTTTTCATAAACGACGACGAGTCAGGGCTCCATAACGACTTCGATGTATGGCTGGAGCGGCTCGCGCCCCATGCGCCCGCGTCCCAATACAGGCATAACGACACGGGCGAGGACAACGCGGACGCGCACCTGAAAAGGGAGATTATGGGCAGGGGCGTGGTCGTAGCGCTCACAAATGGGAGATTGGATTTCGGGACATGGGAGCAGATATTCTACGGCGAGTTCGACGGCAGGCGGAAGAAAAGGGTGCTGGTAAAGATAATAGGCGAGTAAAGGGTTTTATCAGGTTGCTTCAACCTGATATGCAATACATTGATGGATTGCCTCTGGATGCTCGCTGGCTCACGAAGTGACAAGGCGAGCAATATAAATGAAAAATTTCCTTGCCAGCCAGAACGGAGTTCTGCCAGTCCGTGAGGCCAAGCCGACG
>JAUSLB010000084.1 GCA_030646655.1 Deltaproteobacteria bacterium
GAAAAGGATCGGGATAGCTTCCTATGTAGGGGTGCTTTTGGATATGCCGGTAATAGGCTGCGCGAAGTCGAGGCTTGTGGGGGAATATAAAGAGCCGGGCAAAAGGAGGGGGAGCTGGTCGCCCCTTAAGCACAACGGGGAAATCGTAGGGGCGGTCTTAAGGACCCAGACAGGCATAAAGCCGCTTTTCATCTCTCCGGGGCACAGGATAGACATAGAAAGCTCGATAGGGATAATCCTCGGATGCGCCGCCAAATACAGGCTCCCTGAGCCGGTACGGAGGGCGGATATGCTCTCAAAAAAATTGAAAAGGGGCTATAAGGAAGGTATTTAAATCATATTCCGCGCCTGTTCGAACTTATCGGCCGTTTCCTCATCAATAAAAGGAGCTCTTTATGGCAAAGGTCCTCCTCCTTATAGAAAATAATTACGAAGATACAGAGGCCTTATATCCCTTCTACCGCATGCAGGAGGCAGGGCATAAGGTTACGGTAGTAGGCGCGCACGCAACCACCTATCTCAGCAAGCACGGATACCCCCTAAAGGCGGAAAAGACCCCGAAAGAGATTAAGGTAGAGGATTATAAGGGCCTTATAATCCCCGGTGGGCAGGCGCCGGATAAGATGAGGATAATCCCTGAGATGGTAAGGCTCGTGAGGGACGCTTTCGATAAGGGCCTTGTCATAGGGGCTATCTGCCACGCGGCGCAGGTATTGATAGAGGCGGGTATTATGAGGGGGAAGAAGGCCACCTGCTATATTTCCGTAAAGACCGACCTCATAAACGCCGGCGGGACATACCTTGATTCGCCTGTCGTAACTGACGGCAGGCTTATTACATCGAGGCACCCGGGGGACCTCCCGGATTTCTGCAGGGCGCTTGTAGAGATGCTCTCGGAATGAGCTTTCTTGCATGTCCGCCGGATTTTTTTAGCGGATAGGGCGTATCTTTCGTTTAGCAAAAGAATTTTATTTTTACGGCCTGTCCTTTGCCTTCGGCCTCTTGTTTGCCTCGAGCACCTTTTTGCGGAGCCTGATGGCCTGCGGGGTCACCTCAACGAGTTCGTCCTCTTTTATGAACTCGAGAGCCTGTTCGAGGTTCATCAGGTTCGGCGGGAAGAGTATCATAGCCTCATCGGTACCGGACGCGCGCATGTTTGTGAGTTTCTTCTCCTTTACCGCATTCACGTCCATGTCGTTCTCCCTCGAGTTCTCGCCTATTATCATGCCCTCGTAAACAGGGGTGCTCTCCTTTACTAAAAGCGTCCCGCGCGGCTGGAGGTGGAAAAGGGCATAGATAGTAGTAGAGCCTGTCCTGTCGGCCACAAGCGCGCCTGACTGCCTCTTTGAGAGCGCCCCGCACCACGGCTCGTACCCGTCGAATAAATGGTTAAGGAGCCCGGTGCCTTTGGTGTCCGTAAGGAACTGGGACCTGAAGCCGATGAGCCCCCTTGCGGGTATTCTGAACTCAAGCCTGACCCTTCCGTGGCTGTTATTCTGCATCTTAAGCATCTTGCCCTTCCTCATCCCGACCTGCTGGGCGACTACGCCTATGAACTCCTCCGGTATGTCGATTACAAGGTGCTCCATAGGCTCATGGATCGTGCCGTCTATGGTCTTTGTGATGGTCTCGGGCATGGATACGGATAATTCGTATCCCTCCCTCCTCATCATCTCTATTAGTATGGCGAGCTGGAGCTCTCCCCTGCCCATCACCTTGAAGGCGTCGGCTTTCTCGAATTCGACCTTTATCGATACATTGTAGAGGAGCTCCTTCTCAAGCCTCTCCCTTATGTTCCTCGAGGTCACATATTTTCCTTCTTTTCCGGCGAAGGGGGAGGTATTGGCGGAGAATACCATCGAGATCGTAGGCTCATCTACCTTTATCCTCGGCAACGGCTTAGGGTTCTCCGCGTCCGTTATCGTATCGCCGATATTGACGCCCTCAAGCCCGGCGAGCGCGACTATATCGCCGACAAAGGCCTCTTTCGCGTCTATCCTTTCAAGCCCCTGAAATACATACTGGGCAGTGACTTTGGTCTTTATGGCGTTGCCGTCAGAGTTGACGATGGCGACATTGTCGCCGTAGCGTATCATGCCTGAGAATATCCTCCCGATAGCGAGCCTTCCTACATAGTCGTTATAGTCTATGTTGGTCACAAGGAGCTGTAGCGGCGCGTCCACCTCGCCTTTCGGGGGAGGGACGGTCTTTATTATCTGCTCGAAAAGGGGCTTTAGATCGACCCCCTCATTTTCTAAATCAGGGGTAGCCGTGCCTTTCCTCGCGTTAGTATAGACTATGGGGAAATCGAGCTGGTCTTCAGCGGCGTCCAAGTCTATGAAGAGGTCATAGACCTCGTTTAAGACCTCTTTTATCCGGGCATCGGGCCTGTCTATCTTGTTTATTACGACTATGGGGGATAGCTTTGTCTCAAGGGCCTTTTTCAGCACAAAGCGGGTCTGAGGCAGAGGGCCTTCGGACGCGTCAACAAGGAGAAGCACCCCGTCGACCATCTTTAGCGTGCGCTCCACCTCGCCGCCGAAGTCAGCGTGCCCTGGGGTGTCTACGATATTTATCTTTACCCCGCCGTACTCTACGGCGGTGTTCTTCGCCATGATAGTAATGCCGCGCTCGCGCTCAAGGTCGATATTGTCCATCACCCGCTCCTGCACCCTCTCAT
>JAUSLB010000201.1 GCA_030646655.1 Deltaproteobacteria bacterium
TTCTACGCCGAGTGCGACGAGATAGATACCGTCTCCGCCGTAAGGGACTCTCTCGCCGAGCGCCACGACGTAGAGATGATCGAGGCGGACGAGGACGCCTTTGAGAAGCTAAGGAGATCCCGGCCCCAGATAGTCTTTAACATGGCGGAGGGGCTCTGGGGGGAATCGAGGGAATCCCAGATGCCGGCCATAATGGAGATGCTCCGGATCCCTTACACCGGCTCCGCCCCGTTAACCCTTGCGCTCTGCTTAAACAAGGCGCGCGCAAAAGAGATATTAGCCCACTATAATATCCCCACCCCGAGGTTCCTCGTCTCTGAAAACCCCTCCATTGACGCAGACAGATTTATGGCCTTCCCCATGATAGTCAAGCCCTTATTCGAGGGCTCGAGCAAGGGGATAAGGAACGATTCCATCGTATCGAACGCCGGGGAGCTTAAAAACAAGATCGGCTCCGTTGTAAAAGAGTACAGCCAGCCCGCGCTCATAGAAGAATACCTTGACGGGCGGGAATTCACTGTCGCGATCATCGGCAACAATAAAAATTTAAGGATACTCCCGATAGTCGAGATAAATTATTCCGCGCTGCCCGAAGGGGTCAACCACATATACTCGTATGAGGCTAAATGGGTGCTCGACACGCCTGAGAACCCGTTGAATATATTTAGCTGCCCGGCTTCTCTGACGGACAGGCTTAAAAAGGCCATAGAGGACGCGGCCTCTGACGCCTTCAGGGCCCTTGACGTGAGGGACTGGTGCAGGATAGACATAAGGCTCGACAGGTCCGGCGTCCCGCACATAATCGAATTAAACCCTTTGCCGGGGATACTTATGGACCCGAAGTGCAACTCCTGCTTCCCGAAGGCCGCGAGGGCCGCCGGCATGAGCTTTACCGAGCTCGTGAACTCCGTCCTCGACACCGCTCGCGCGAGGCACGGGATATGAGGGAGAGAAAGGTAAAGATAATCTATAACGACGACGGCCATGACAAATACGTGCTTAACGGCCGCGAGATCAAGCTCGATACCACAAGCGCTACGGTTAAACAGGTCAACTCCGCGCTTAAGTCCCTGGGCCTCGCCACAACCGTTATCCCCTTAAGGGCCGCTGATAAAGATAAGCTCGACGATTTCATTAAAGAGATAGAGGGCTCGGAGGTCTCTATCATATTCAACCTCTGCGAGGGCGCTTTCGGCAAAAGCTCGTTCGAGATGCACATAGCCGCCCTCCTTGAGCTGTACGGAGCGCGCTTTACCGGCAGCGGCCCGCTTACATTGGGCCTTGCCTTGAACAAGGGGCTTACCAAAGACATCCTTTACAGCCGCGACATAATGACCCCTGAGTACTGCGTCATGAAGGAGCCTCCCGCAAAATTAAAGAGGACGCTTAAATTCCCCCTCATCGTAAAGCCCCTCAGGGAGGACGCCTCCCTCGGCATAGATTCCGGGGCCGTGGTCAAGACCATGAAGGAGCTGAAGAAGAGGGTCGAGTTCGTAATAAACACCTTCAACCAGCCCGCCATTGTCGAGGAGTACATAGACGGCAGGGAGTTCAATATCGCGGTGCTCGGGAACGGAAAGGACGTGAAGGCGCTCCCGCCCTCTGAGATAGACTTTCAGGACTTCCCTGAGGGCATCCCGAAGATCTGCTGCTATGAGGCTAAGTGGGTAACGGCGAGCCCGCTTTATAAAAAGACGGTCCCGATATGCCCGGCAAATGTGCCGGACTCATTGAGGGACGAGCTGCAGGCGATAGCCTTACGGGCCTACGAGACGATGGGGTGCAGGGACTACGCGAGGGTCGATGTGAGGGTCGGCGAGGAGGGTAACATCAAGGTTCTGGAGGTCAACCCGAACCCGGACATTTCCCTTGACGCCGGGCTTGCCCGCGCCGCTAAAGCGGCTGGCCTTGATTACCCGGCGCTCATCGCGGAGATCGTGGAGACAGCCTCGCAGAGGTATTCGCCCGCCGACCCCGGGATGGAGGCCGTGCTCATCTGACGGTTATAAAAGTTCCAGAATTAAAGCCTAAGGGACTGTGCGCGTAAGAAAATTACTAAAATCCGACAGGGAAGCTATAATCAATATCATAAACGCGACCGAGAACCTGACCGCGGCTGAAAGGGATTGCGCCGTCGAGCTTCTTGATATATACTTAACTAACCCCCTTCAAAATGATTACTTTTTCATAGTCGCGACCGATAGCTCAGATTCTCCTTCCGGCTATGTATGCTATGGAAAAACACCGCTCACAGACGCTGTCTATGACCTCTACTGGATACTCGTGGACCGGAGGCTGCGCCATAAGGGTATCGGGAGGGCTCTGCTTGAGCACACTGAGGAGGTATTAAAGAGGCAGGGCGCGAGGATGCTCGTTGCCGAGACTTCGGGCCTGCCGGCTTATGAGACAGCGCGGAGCTTCTACAGGCGGAGCGGATTTGCCGAGGAGTCCCGCATAAAAGACTTCTATAAGCCGTGCGACGACCTTATCACCTTTGTAAAGCGATTCTAAAGAAAAGCGGGGGCATAGTTGGAACTGGAGAGCATAAAAAGGATCTACGCAGGGTATTCGGGCGTCTATGACGCGCTCTTTAAAAGGTTCTTCTATCCCCGGATCAAGCACGCCATAAACTATATGGACATAAAGCCCGGGGACAGGATACTCGATGTGGGGGTGGGCACAGGGCTGTCGCTGCCGGAGTTCCCGAAGTACTGCAAGGTGGTGGGCATAGACCTTTCTACAGAGATGCTCACGAAGGCTCGGGAGAAGATAATAGAGAACCGCCTCGATAACATCAAGGTCATCAGCATGGACGCCATGAGCGTGGGTTTCAAGGACGACAGCTTCGATAAGGTCTTCATCTCCCATGTGGTAAGCGTCGTTCCCGACCCGTATAAGGTCATGAGCGAGGTAAAGAGGGTCTGCAGGAAGGGCGGGCAGGTCGTGATCGTCAACCACTTCAAGAGCAAGAACAAGGTGATCGAGACCGTCGAGAAGATAATAAACCCCGTATGCAAGAAGATAGGCTGGCGCTCTGACCTGTGCCTCACTGAGTTCATAAACAAATCAGGCCTTAACGTAAACGAGAAGTACATGCTTAAGAAGCTGGATTTCTGGCACATAGTATTCGCGACGAACGAAAAATAAATAACCCCTTGCACGCGGAAAAAGACATCCTGTCTGGCCATTCAATCCGGCCGATGACCGCGGAAGACCTTGATGACATCCTTGATATCGAGACGGTATCCTTCCCGAACCCGTGGAACCGGGGCATGTTCGAAAGCGAGCTCAGGAACCCGGTCTCGTTCGCATACACCCTTAAAGTAAGCCTCGGCGGGGGTATGGCGCTCGCCGGTTATATCGTTTTCTGGGTGGCGCACGGCGAGGCGCATATACTTAATATCGCGGTCAAGCCTGAGTTCAGGAAGCAGGGCATCGGCAAGACCTTGCTTGCCGCGGCGCTCGATATGATGCAGAGGAACCTGGTCTATGAGGTCTTCCTCGAGGTGAGAAGGTCTAACATGGCGGCGAGGGATCTCTACGGGAAGTTCGGCTTCAAGGAGGTATTCGAGCGCAAGGGCTACTACGGCGGCGAGGACGCGATAGTGATGGAGCTTACGTTTTAAGGACGCGGATTGCTTGACTCCCATAGGCGGTTTTGAAATAGATGCAGTCTGTCTCATCAAAAATCCTCTATAACGAAGAGGTCTTGCCGAGGTACTTTAGGCTGGGATTACAGTGGAAGACCCCTGCCATTGTGCCGGGCCATTTCCTTATGGTAAGAGTCTCCGGCTCGCTCGACCCGCTGCTTCGCCGGCCCTTCGGCGTCTATAAGGTGCTCGGCTCAAAGTGGAAAAGCGTCTTCAGGGGCACTGGCGTGGAGCTCCTCTATCAGGTGGTCGGCAGGGGGACGAAGATACTCTCGGAAAAAAGGGCGGGCGAGAGCGTCGATATACTCGGGCCTCTGGGCAACGGCTTTCCTGACCCTGAAAGAAAACAGAACCCTATTATGATAGCGGGCGGCATGGGCATCGTGCCGCTGCGCCTTTTGGCAGAGAAATTAAAGAGGGGCGTGGTCCTCTTCGGAGCAAGGGGCTCGTCCGAGGCAGGGATAGTGAAGGGCTTCAGGGGCTTGGGGTGCAGGGTAAAGGTTGCCACAGAGGACGGGAGTATCGGGCGAAGAGGGCTCGTGACAGGGCTGTTGAAAGAGGAGATAACGCCGGATTCGCCGGATTCAGTCGTCTACGCCTGCGGCCCCGTCGGTATGCTCAAAGAGGCGGCGCGTATCGCGCAGGCAGAAGGCGTAAAATGCCATGTCTCTCTTGAGCGCTCGATGGCGTGCGGCATAGGCGTATGCCTCGGGTGCGCTGTAAAGACAAGGGCGCGCGAGGAGTTTAAGCGATATAAGATGGTCTGCTCTGACGGGCCTGTATTCGACAGCAAGGAGATAGATTGGGAAGCGCTGTAAAAAAAGAAGTAAAGGCAGATATGGTCTCCGTCGAGCTTGCGGGGCTGAAATTAAAGAACCCCGTAATGACCGCATCAGGCACGTTCGGCTACGGCTCTGAGTTCCTCCCCTATACCGACCTTGAAAAGCTCGGAGCGATAGTCGTAAAGGGCCTATCGCTAAATCCGAGGCAGGGAAACCCCGGCCCCCGGATAGTAGAGACCCCCTGCGGCATGCTCAACGCCATAGGCCTCCAGAACGTCGGCGTTGACGCTTTCGTAAAAGAAAAGCTCCCGAAGCTGAAAGGAATTAAGACGCAGATCATCGCTAATATCTTCGGGGAGACTGTTGAGGATTACATGGAGGTCGCAAAGAGGCTCGGGGATTCCGTGTCAGCCATCGAGATAAACATCTCCTGCCCGAATGTTAAGAAGGGCGGGATAGTTTTCGGCACAGACCCGAATGAGGCGTTTAAGGTAGTATCAGCCGTAAAGTCATCTACGACCCTTCCGGTCATAACAAAATTATCCCCGAATGTTACCGATATAAAGGTGATGGTAAAGGCCGTTGAGGAGGCTGGCACGGACGCTATCTCTCTTATAAATACGATAACCGGGATGGCTATAGATGTCGATAAGAGAAGGCCCGTGCTCGCTACTATCACAGGAGGTCTTTCAGGCCCGGCCATAAAGCCCATAGCAGTAAGGATGGTCTGGCAGGCGGCTCAAGTGGCAAAAGTCCCCCTCATCGGCATAGGCGGGATAGTGACCGCAAAAGACGCGCTGGAGTTCATCATAGCGGGCGCAAAGGCCGTTCAGGTCGGGACAGCGAACTTCATGGACCCCGATTCAGCGGTGAAGGTCGCTGAAGGGATTGAGGAGTATGTGAGGAAGAATAAGACGAGCGTTAAGGAGCTTACGGGGTCGTTGAGGGTGTGAAGTTATACCGGATGATTAATGGGCAAGAACTGACGTAAAAAGGTCATTTGAATTTATGGGTTCAGGTTTCAAACCTGAACCCATAAAGGTCTTCCAGAAAAAAATAATTAGAAGAGGCCTTTATAAATAAAAAAACCCGGTCTGGTGAAAGCCAGACCGGGTTTTGATTTTTTATTTCAATCGGGTGCCCGGCGCAGTCCCGCCCTTTTAAGGGCGGGTCAAA
>JAUSLB010000085.1 GCA_030646655.1 Deltaproteobacteria bacterium
TCGGGGCGCGGTCTTTAAAGAGGCTTCTGCAGAGGGAGGTTCAGGACGCCCTTGCCATGAAGTTCCTCGAAGGCGAGTTCAAGGAGGGCGAGACCATGGCCATAGACTGCGAGGACGGGAAACTTACCTTTAAAAAGTCCGCTCCAGCGACCGTAGGAGAGGCTGAAGAGAAGCTCACATTCAGGTAAAGGGGGGCCAAAGAGGATTTTTCCTCCCTTAAGCCGAAGGGTTCTTGACAAAAGCCTTATTATAAAATAAATTATTGAAATGGCTTTGAAAAATCCGGTTCAACGGAGGTATCCGCCTTGTCCCCTATAAGACGGGACCCTTTCAGGGATCTCCTTTTCCTGCAGGAGAGGATGAGCAGGATATTCGACGAGGCCCTCCTAAAGTACAAGGGCTGCTCAAGTATCGCCGCAGGGGTGTGGGTGCCGCCCGTCGATATCTACGAGACTGAGGAGAACGTAATACTTAAGGCAGAGATCCCGGGGATAGATATAAAGGACGTAACCATAGAGGTCAGGGAAAATACCCTGAACCTAAAGGGCGAGCGCAAACTCGAGAAGAACTTAAGCGAAGATAATTACCACAGGATGGAGCGCTTCTACGGCACCTTCCAGCGGGTCTTCAGCCTACCCTACGCAGTTGACAGGAGCGGCATAAAGGCCAGCCTTAAAGACGGCGTGCTAAAGATAATAGTGCCGAAGGCGAAAGAGCTGAAGAGGGAGAGCATCAAGGTAAAGGTCCTTTAAAGAGGGATATGGAAGAAAAGGAAGCAAGAAAACCCGCAGAGGCCGCTAAAGGCCCCGGGGATGAAAAGACCTCTGAGACCGTGCCGCCGCTCGATTTCTCGACATTCATACTGTCTCTGTCCACATCCGTCCTTATGAACCTCGGGCTTATAGAGAACCCTGTAACGAAAAAGACCGAGGAAGAGCCTGAAGTAGCCAAGCAGACGATTGATTTAATAAGCCTCCTTCAGGAAAAGACCAAAGGGAACCTAAGCGAGCAGGAATCCAGGCTCATCGAGGATATGCTCCACGAGCTCCGGCTTCTATATGTAAAGAGCGCCCAGTAACGGTTTTTTGATATATAATTTAATATAAAATCATTAATTTTTTTAACAACTCATTATTTAATTCATTTAAAGGGAGAGGAAATGGAAGTAAGGAAAAAAGGCTTCGGGATAAAGACAGTCGTCCTCGTGGCGTTCATCTCGGTCCTCATCGGGGTCGCGATAACCGCGAGGCTTGATATGACGAACCTCACGACCGCCCAGAGCTTCTGGAAAGATGCCGCGCCTTCAGCTAAGCCCGAGGCGGGCACAGCGGTTTCGAGGGACTTCGTTGAGCTGGCGAAGAGGCTCTCGCCGATGGTAGTCAACATCTCGACTACTCAGGTAATAAAGGAGAGGCCGCTCGTGCCTTTCCCGGAGTTCAAGGGGCCTTTCGACGAGTTCTTCGGGGACGATTTCAACAAGTTCTTCAACGAGCCGCACAGGGAGTTCAAAAGGCAGAGCCTGGGGAGCGGCTTTGTCATAAATAAGGAAGGATACATACTGACGAACTTCCATGTAATAGAGAACGCGACGGAGATTATCGTAACCCTATCGTCCGATAAAAAAGATTATAAGGCAAAGGTCGTCGGGCAGGACCAGAAGCTCGACATAGCCCTTATAAAGATTAAGCCCGAAGTGGATCTCCCGGTAGCGCCGCTCGGCAATTCTGACGATCTTCAGATAGGCGAGTGGGTCCTTGCCATCGGCAACCCCTTCGGCCTCGGCGGCTCCGTCACCTCCGGCATAGTAAGCCAGAAAGGCAGGGTAATCGGCGCGGGGCCCTATGACAACTTCATCCAGACAGACGCCTCCATCAACCCCGGCAACTCCGGCGGGCCGCTCTTCAACATGAGGGGCGAGGTCGTGGGCATAAATACCGCTATAATCGCCGGCGGGCAGGGCATCGGTTTTGCCACGCCGATTAACATGGTAAAAGACGTCCTCGTGCAGCTTAAGGAAAAGGGCAGAGTGACGAGGGGCTGGATAGGGGTTTCTATTCAGGAATTGACGCCTGAGCTCGCAAAGTCCTTCGGCCTTAAGGAGGCCAAAGGCGTCCTCGTATCATCCGTCAACCCCGGAGACCCTGCTGAAAAGGCTGGGATAAGGCCGGGCGATATAATAATCTCATTTGACGGAAGGCCGATAACCGATCTAAGCGATCTTCCGAGGACGGTCGCCTCAACCCCTCCGGGTAAGGACGTGGAGGTCAAGGTCCTAAGGGACGGCAAAGAAAAGACCTTATTTGTTAATATAGGCACAAAGTCCGAAGATGAGATGGCGGAGGCCGTGCCGGAGGAGAAGGACACGGCCACGGACAGAAGGCTCGGGCTCTCAGTCCAGCCGCTTACGCCCGAGGTGGCGAAGAGGCTCGGAATAACGGATACCGAAGGCGTTATCATAAGCTCGGTCAAGCCCGACAGCCCTGCGGGTGACGCGGGCCTCAGGCGCGGGGACGTGATAAAGGAGATAGACCGTAATCCCGTTAAGAACGTAAGGGACTACAGCAAGGCCATTACAGAGGCGGAGAAGAACGATGTCGCCCTCTTCCTGATTTTGCGGGGCAATAACAGCATATACGTAGTGGTTAAGCCCAAAGGATAAAAAAGTCTTCCGGAGTCGTTTTTGGCTGAATATCTTGTGGCCCTTACAGGGGCAAGCGGCGCTATATACGGCGTAAGGCTCGTTGAGGAGCTTCTAAAGAGGGGGGATGATGTCGAACTCGTCATCTCCCCTTCTGGTTTTTTGATACTTAAAGAAGAGCTGGGGCTCGATTTAAGCCATAAGCCCGCCCAAGGGCTAAAGGGGCTCTTCGCCAAAAGGAAGGGCTTAAGGGGCCGCCTGTCTTATTCGCCTTCCGATGACCTGCTGTCCTCCTCGGCAAGCGGCTCTTCGCTTAAAAAGGCGATGATAATATGCCCCTGCTCGATGGGCACTCTTGCAAGGATAGCTACAGGCAACTCCGGCAACTTAATCGAGCGCGCGGCCGACTGCTTTTTAAAGGAGAAGGGGACGTTGATACTCGTCCCGAGGGAGACCCCTTTAAACCAGATACACCTCGAGAACATGCTAAAGCTATCAAGGATGGGGGCCGTAATACTTCCCGCAATGCCCGCCTTCTACACAAAGCCCGAAAAGATAGAGGATATGGTTGACTTCATAGTAGGCAAGGCTCTCGATATCTTAGGCGTCAAGAACAGCCTCTATAAGAGGTGGAAAAAATAATCTTTTTAGGCTACCTCTAAAAATTGTTCTTTTTCCTGATCTCTGCGTCAGGGCAAAAATAAAAATGCTCACATATTCCCATATATGCTGCGCTTTTTATTTCCGCCCTTCCTTGACCTCAGAAAAAATATCTAATTTTTAGAGATAGCCTTTAATTTATCAGGTTGTGGAAAAACTATTTTAGTCTGTCATTTTGAGCGTAGCGAAGAATCTAGAACTAATAGAATCAACAAGTTACGAGATTCTTCGTCGCCTTCGGCTCCTCAGAATGACAACTTCGTGGACTTTTTCAGCAGCCTGTTATATTATTGCCGCGAAAGAAAACCCCCCGGAGTCGCAATAGATGCTCGATATCAGATATTTAAGAGAGAACCTCGAAGAGGCTGAAACAAGGCTCAAGACAAGGGGAGGCGCGATAGACCTCTCGAATTTCAGGGCCCTTGACGAAAAGAGGCGTAAGCTCTTATCCGAGTCCGAATCCCTCAAGGCCCGCAAGAATATCGTATCCGAAGAGATCGGGAAATTAAAGAAAGAGAAGAAGGACGCGGCAGGGCTTTTAAAAGAGATGCAGGAGGACTCGGCAAGGATAAAGTCCCTGGACGCAGAGGTCTTGAAGTGCGAGGAGGAATTGAACGCCTTCCTCCTCCTTATACCGAACCTCCCGAACTCCACCGTTCCCATAGGCAGGGACTCTACCGGGAACCTTGAGGTAAGGGTTTGGGGCAAGGCGCCGGAGTTCAGCTTTTCCCCGAAAGAGCATACGGAGGTAGGCACGGGGCTCGGTATCCTGGATTTCGAGCGCGCCGGAAAGCTCGCCGGGGCGCGGTTCTCCCTCCTTAAAGGGCCGGGGGCCCTGCTTGAGAGGGCTCTTATAAACTTCATGCTCGACCTCCATACTAAGACTCACGGCTACACAGAGGTCTGGACGCCGTTTATGCTCAAGAGGGAAGCGTTCATCAACACAGGCCAGCTCCCCAAGTTCGAGGAGGACCTGTTTAAGATAGAAGGGTGGGATTACTTTTTAATCCCCACTGCCGAGGTCCCCGTAACCAACATCCACGCGGATGAGATAATCGAGGAAGACAGGCTCCCGCTGTATTATACGGCCTACACGCCGTGCTTCAGGAAGGAGGCAGGCTCTTACGGCAAGGATGTGAAGGGGCTGATAAGGCAGCACCAGTTCAACAAGGTGGAGCTTGTAAAGTTTTCTGCCCCCGAGTCGTCTTACGATGAGCTTGAGAAGCTCACGGATAACGCCGAGGAGGTCTTAAGGAGGCTTAACCTCCATTACAGGGTAGTAGCGCTTTGCACGGGTGATATGGGCTTTTCCTCGGCCAAGACATACGATATCGAGGTCTGGCTTCCGGGGCAGGGCAAATACAGGGAGATCTCCTCGTGCAGCAACTTCGA
>JAUSLB010000206.1 GCA_030646655.1 Deltaproteobacteria bacterium
AAGATAGTCGAAGAGAGCATGGATATGCGCTCGCTCATGGGAATAATAGGGCTATAAAATTTTTATAATTACAGTTTCAAGGCTTTTTTTATAAACGAAAAGGAATTCAGGATGTTCAACCCCATAAACCCGATCCCTTTCCCGCCGGTTATAATCGTGTTCGCGGTAATACTCGACCTTATATTGGGCGACCCTGAATGGATGCCGCACCCCGTAAGGTGGATGGGCAGGCTTATAACCCTGCTCGAAAAAATATTAAGGAGGCCCGCGTCCGCACCTGAAAAAGAGAGGCTCTCAGGCATAATGCTCGGGGCGGCCGTAGTATCGATCACTTACGGGGCCGCGCTATTAATCCTCTACCTCGCTTACAATTTTTCTACCCCGCTCTACTTCATGGCCTCTACATACCTTGTCTGGACATGCGTCTCGATTAAGTCCTTAAAATCAGAGGCAAGAAAGGTTGCGGGCCTTCTCGATAGGGGGGCCCTCGTTGAAGCGCGTAAGCAGCTTTCAAGGATAGTGGGGAGGGATACGAAAGGCCTTTCAAGAGAGGCTGTCTTAAGGGCAACCGTCGAGACGGTATCCGAGAACGCCTCCGACGGCGTAATAGCCCCGCTATTCTACCTCGCCTTGGGCGGGCCTGCGCTAATGATAGCTTATAAGGCGGTAAATACGCTCGATTCGATGGTCGGGTATAAGAACGAGAGATACATAAACTTCGGGGCTTTCCCGGCAAAGCTCGACGATTTTGCGAATTACCTCCCGGCCCGCATAACGTCTCTTCTCATGGTCTGCGCCTCGTTTATTTTAGGATATAATTGGATAAGGTCTTTTAAGGTATTGGTAAGGGACGGCCATGCCCACCCGAGCCCGAACGCGGGCTTGCCCGAGGCGGCGGTAGCAGGGGCTCTGGGCATAAGGCTCGGCGGAGGGGCTGATTACGGAGGGGTCTTCCAGCCTAAGCCCTTCATTGGAGACGGGGGAGCAGGGGGAGGTGAGGGGGATGGGGATGGCAAGGGCTCTTTGATAGAGCCTAAGGATGTGGAATCGAGCATAAGGATAATGAGCGTAAGCGCCTTTATGATGGTATTTTTCACGTTCGTGGCCCGCGTTATAGCCATATTTTTGTTGTGAATAATTTATCAGGCTGTTGAAAAACAGCCTGATAGCGCAATCCACGGACGGATTGCCTCTGGATGCTCGCCGGCTCACGAAGTGATAAGGCGAGCAATATAAATGAAAAATTTCCTTGCCAGCCACAATCCAATATTGTGAACGGATTGTGCAATTGCGAGGCTCGAAAAGTCGAGCAATTTGTGAGGATTGGCCGTCTGGATGCTCGCCGGCTCACGAAGTGATAAGGCGAGCAATATAAATGAAAAATTTTCTTGCCAGCCAGAACGGAGTTCTGCCATTCACTCCGGCCAAATCGTGATTGAAAAAGTGCAGGACGGGGTTTTTCAGCATCCTGTTAGATGAAGGTGTTTTTAAAGGGAAATAAGGGAGGAAGAAATTTGAAAAAAGACAAACAGGTAATCCCGTTAATACCGTTAAGAGATATAATCATATTCCCTTACATGGTAGTGCCCCTGTTCGTGGGACGGGAAAAGTCCATAAAGGCGCTCGAGTTCGCCATGAGTAACGATAAATCTATACTTTTGGCGGCGCAGAAGAAGGCCAAGACAGAGGAGCCGGGCCCTGACGATATCTACGACGTCGGCACGCTCGGTACCATACTCCAGCTCCTTCGCCTGCCTGACGGCACGGTAAAGGTGCTCGTCGAGGGCAAGAGGAGGGCGCGGATAAAGGAGTTCGTCTCCGAGGACGAGTGCTTCATGGTGAGCGTCGAGGAGGTAGAAGAGGCGATCGACGAGACCGTGGAAACTGAGGCGCTGGTGCGCTCGGTCGTGAAGTCCTTCGAGACATATGTTAAGTTCAACAAGAGGGTCCCGCCAGAGATGATAATGAGCGTCTCTTCGATAGAGGATCCCTCGAGGCTCGCTGACACGATGGCGTCGCACCTTACCATCAAGCTCGATGACAAGCAGGCCCTTTTGACCATTTCGAGCCCCACAAAGAGGCTCGAGAGGCTCTATTCCATCATGGAGAGCGAGATAGAGATCCTCGAGGTCGAGCAGAAGATCCGCCAGAGGGTCAAGCGCCAGATGGAGAAGACCCAGAAGGAATACTACTTAAGCGAGCAGATGAAGGCGATTCAGAAGGAGCTCGGAGAGAAGGACGAGTTCAAAAGCGAGATACAGGAGTTCGAGGACAAGATAAAGACCAAGAAGCTGTCGAAGGAGGCATCGCGCAAGGCGAAGCAGGAGATAAAGAAGCTCCGGCTCATGTCCCCGATGTCGGCGGAGGCCACCGTTTCCCGTAATTATATAGACTGGCTCGTAAGCCTGCCGTGGGATGCCGTTACGGATGAGAAGAAGGACTTGACAGAGGCTGAGAAGGTGCTCGAAGACGACCACTACGGCCTTAAGAACGTAAAAGAGAGGATTGTCGAGTACCTTGCCGTAAGGGGGCTTGTAGATGAGATGAAAGGCCCGATACTTTGCCTTGTCGGCCCTCCGGGCGTGGGCAAGACCTCGCTCGCGAAATCGATCGCAAGGGCAACGGGGAGGAACTTCGTAAGGCTCTCTTTAGGCGGGGTCAAGGACGAGGCCGAGATCAGGGGCCACAGGAGGACCTATATCGGCTCGATGCCGGGCAAGATCATACAGTCGTTAAAGAAGGCTGGCACGAACAATCCGGTCTTCCTCCTGGACGAGGTCGACAAGATGAGCCACGACTTCAGGGGCGACCCGGCCTCAGCGTTGCTTGAGGTCTTGGACCCTGAGCAGAACCACACGTTCAATGACCATTACCTCGACTGCGACTATGATCTTTCAAAGATAATGTTCATCACTACGGCGAACTCCATTCAGGGCATCCCCTATCCGCTCCTCGACAGGATGGAGATGATAAGGATACCCGGCTATACGGAGCTTGAGAAGCTCCACATAGTGGAGAAGTTCCTGTTCCACAAGCAGCTTAAGATGCACGGCCTTACTGATAAGAACCTTGAGCTCGGAAAATCGACGATACTCTCGATAATCAGGCACTACACCAAAGAGGCCGGCGTAAGGAACCTGGAGAGGACCATAGCCACCATCTGCAGGAAGGCGGCAAAGGAGATACTCAAGAAAGGCAGGGACACAAAGGTATCCATCACCGCGAAGAACCTTCCCAAGCACTTGGGCGTGCCGCAGTACCGCTACGGCACTATCGAAGAGGTTGACGAGATAGGTGTGGCTACAGGGCTTGCGTGGACAGAGGCCGGAGGTGAGATACTTGTCATCGAGGTGGCGCTCGTGCCCGGCAAAGGCAAGCTCATCATTACCGGAAAGCTCGGCGACGTCATGCAGGAGTCCGCTCAGGCCGCCATGACCTACATAAGGAGCAGGGCTGCGGAGATGGGATTGGAGAAGGACTTCTACCAGAAGCTCGACATCCACATCCATGTGCCGGAGGGCGCCATCCCCAAGGACGGGCCTTCAGCCGGCATCACAATGGCTACGGCCATAGCCTCGGCCCTTATGAGGATACCGAGCAGGAAGGACGTGGCCATGACGGGCGAGATAACCCTTAGGGGCAAGGTGCTCCCCATAGGAGGCTTGAAGGAAAAGCTGCTGGCAGCCCACAGGGCGGGCATCCCCAAGGTACTCGTCCCGAAGGAGAACGAGAAGGACATAAAGGAGATCCCTTCCCAGATACTCAAAAAAGTAAAGCTCTCCTTTGTCGGGCACATGGACGAGGTGCTCGTTCAGGCGCTTAATGTGAAGAGCAAGGAAGATCTCTTTAAATTGAAGCCGATAGAAACGGAACAGAGCGCGCCGGCCGCGCAGCCGGGCGACATAGTGGTAAGGCATTAGCAGGCCGCTGAAAAAGTCCATCTGCTTCGTTGGCATCAAAGCTCGTCACTGCGGCGTACAGACAAAGTACGCCTCATTCCTCGCTTCTCGACGCCTCGCATCTGGAGCTTTTTGAGCAGCCTGAAAAAATTCCGGGTTTTTCAGCAACCTGTTAAGCCAATTCCGCTTGACAAACCAGACGAAAGCTGTTAAAAATTTAGAATCCCCGTCATAAAACGACGGGGATTCTCTTTCAATGCGGGCGGATAGCTCAGTTGGTAGAG
>JAUSLB010000215.1 GCA_030646655.1 Deltaproteobacteria bacterium
TTTTAATCCCTCATTGAGGGTTCAATTCCCCGAAGCTTGCTTCGAGACTTTTTCAGCATAGAGGTCTTCGATACCCCGCAGCTTGCCGCGGGGAGGTTCATTGGCTTATATAGCATAGGGTAGCTTTATTAATGGGCAAACGCTCTCCGGCAAAAGGCGATAACAGCGAAAAAAAATGCTTCATCTGCGGGGGCGCCTCCTTCAGCCCCGTCTATAAGGGCATCAAGTCCGAAGGGGGCTTATACGATATAAAGTTCTGCGCCAACTGCGGGCTGGGCAGGACAGAGCCTTTCTTAAACGACGCGGAGCTTCAAAAGATATATTCCTCAAGCTACCGCGAGGACGACTCCACCCGCTTCGCCTCTCCGCTTGAAAAGGCTATCGCCCTATTAAGGGTGCAGAGGTGCAGGAGGGTAGAGGGGCTCGCAAAAAAGGGGCGCATCCTCGATGTCGGATGCGGCAGGGCGGATTTTCTCCTTCTTATGAAAGAAAGAGGGTGGGAAACATCGGGCCTTGAGCTCGATAAAAGGATAGAGGGCCGGGGCAAAAAGACCGGGATGGATTTACGGTTCGGGACTCTTGATACGGTAAAATTCCCGGACTCTCATTTTGACGCAGTGACCTTCTGGCATGTATTTGAGCATATAAGAAGGCCTGAGGCCGCTCTGGCCGAGTGCAGGAGGGTCTTAAAGCCGGGCGGGGTCCTGGTAATCGCCGTGCCGAATATAGACAGCGTTCAGGCGAAGATGTCCGGGAAAAACTGGTTCCACCTCGACCCGCCTTTCCATCTATACCATTATTCGGCGAAAAACTTAACCATGCTCCTTGATAAGAGCGGGTTTGAGGCCGCTACAGTTAGGCATTACTCATTTGAATACAACCCTTACGGGTTTTTGCAGAGCATCTTTAATATGCCGGGCTTTAAGAGGAACCTCTTTTACGACTTCCTGAGATCAAGGAATATCAAAGGTTTGAGTTCAAAGATCAGCATTGCGCTCATGCTCCTTGCTATGCCCGTTGCGCTTCCTCTGTCGATGCTCCTTTCTCTTACGGAGGCGGCGTTAAGGCTCGGAGGCACAATAGAGGTTTATGCGAGGAAGAGGGCTTAAGGGATGGAGATGGACTCAACTACATGGCTTGGGATCTTCGCAGGCACGCTCACCACGACATCCTTCCTCCCGCAGGTCATAAAGACATGGAAGACCCGGCACACCAAGGACATCTCCGCGTTCATGTTCCTAATGCTCTTTATAGGCATAACGCTCTGGGTGGCGTACGGGATAGTGAGGAATGATATGCCTATTATCCTCGCTAACTGCGTCTCCCTTGTCCTCGTCTCGGTGATGTTATTCTTTAAGATAAGGCACGGATAGAAATGAAGATGATAACGGAAGAGGTCGTAGAAGAGCACGGGCTGAGCCCTGATGAGTACCGGATGATAATAAAGGCGCTCGGCAGGGAGCCGAACCTCCTTGAGCTCGGCATATTCTCGGTCATGTGGAGCGAGCACTGCTCTTACAAGTCATCGAGGATGCACCTTAAGAACTTTCCTACAAAGGGGCCGTATGTGCTGCAGGGCCCGGGCGAGAACGCCGGGATAGTCGATATAGGCGACGGGTTGGCCGTTGCCTTCAAGATGGAGAGCCACAACCACCCTTCGTTCATCGAGCCCTATCAGGGCGCCGCCACAGGGGTCGGCGGGATATTAAGGGACATATTCACGATGGGCGCAAGGCCCATAGCCTCTTTAAACTCGCTCCGCTTCGGCTCGCCCGATAACCCCCGGACAGCGTATCTCCTTGAAGGCGTCGTAGCGGGGATCGCCGGCTACGGCAACTGCATAGGCGTGCCGACCGTCGGGGGCGAGGTATACTTCGACGAGTCTTATAACGGCAACTGCCTCGTGAACGTCATGACCGCAGGGCTCCTTAAAAAAGACAGGATATTCAGGGGAACCGCTAAAGGGGCCGGCAACCCCGTAATATATGTTGGCTCGAGGACAGGCAGGGACGGCATCCACGGGGCTACGATGGCCTCGGACGTATTCGGGGAGGGCGGCGAGGAGAGGAGGCCTACCGTTCAGGTAGGCGACCCGTTCGCTGAAAAGCTCCTTCTCGAGGCGTGCCTTGAGCTCTTTAAGACCGACTGCGTCGTCGGCATACAGGACATGGGCGCGGCGGGGCTTACTTCATCGAGCGTTGAGATGGCGTCGCGCGGTAAAATGGGCATAGAGATCGACATAGACAGGGTCCCGAGGCGCGAGGAGGGGATGAGCGCCTACGAGGTGATGCTCTCGGAGTCTCAGGAGCGCATGCTCATGGTCGTAAGGAAGGGGACAGAGGAAGAGGTCAAAAAGATATTTAAAAAATGGGACCTCGAGGCAGAGGTCATAGGTACGGTCGTTGAGGGGGAATCGATTACGATATTCGAGCATGGAAAGCTCGCGGCCCAGATACCTGTTCCGGCCCTTACGGACGACGCCCCTGTCTACGATAGATCGGCAAAAAGGCCTGATTCGCAGGACTCGATCAACAAGCTCGACATAGGTAATATTCCCCAGCCGTCCGATTACAATGAAGTCCTCCTGAAGCTGCTTTCTTCCGGCAATATCGCGAGCAAGGAATGGATATACAGGCAGTACGACCACATGGTAAGGACGGATACGGTCGTATGCCCCGGCTCCGACGCCGCCGTTATAAGGATAAAGGGGACGAATAAGGCCCTCGCCCTCACGGTTGACTGCAACTCAAGGTACTGCTGGCTCGACCCGTTCAGGGGCGGGGCAATAGCGGTGGCGGAGGCCGCGAGGAACCTCGTAGCGAGCGGGGCCCGGCCCATAGCCTTAACGGATTGCCTTAATTTCGGCAACCCCGAAAGGGAAGAGGTCATGTGGCAGTTGAGGGAATCTATTATGGGCATAAGGGAGGCCTGCATTACCCTCGGGGTCCCTGTCATAGGCGGCAACGTGAGCCTCTATAACGAGACCTCAGGCGTCTCCATCCACCCTACGCCGACTATAGGGATGGTAGGCCTTATCGAGGATTTAAAGCACCACACCACCCAGTGGTTCAAGGCCGAAGGGGATTTGATAGCCCTCATAGGCGAAAATGGGAGCGGGCTCGGAGGCAGCGAATACCTTAAGGTAATCCACGGCAAAGAGGCCGGAGTGCCGGAGATAGACCTTGTAAAAGAGAAGAGGATACAGGACGCTTGTTTACAGGCCGTCAAGGAGTGTATAATAGTATCAGCGCACGACGCCTCTGAAGGCGGGCTGGCCGTAGCCATTGCCGAGGCGTGCCTGAACCCCAAAGCAGAAGTGGGGGCGCAAATCGAGACAGGCGCGAAGGGTCTTCGCAGCGACGAGCTCCTTTTCGGAGAAGCGCAGTCGAGGATAGTGGTAAGCATTAAAGAGAAAGACCTTGACAGGCTTAAAGGCGTCTGCGCCTCTTACGGCGCGCCTGTGGAAGTGATAGGCAGGGTAAAAGGCAGCTCCCTGAATATAAACGGCCTTATAAAAATCCCTGTAAGCGCGCTCAAAAAGGCGTGGGGGGGCGCGCTCGAAGGTATATTAAAGGGGTAAAACTGCGGATGGGGCCTCTTAAAAAAGACGGATTTCATGACGAGTGCGGTGTCTTCGGCATATACGGCCACCACGAGGCCGCCAATCTGGCCTATCTCGGCCTGTATTCTCTCCAGCACAGGGGGCAGGAGAGCGCCGGCATAGTATCCTCTGACGGAGAGAAGCTCTACTCCCACAAGGGCATGGGCTTAGTAGCCGATGTCTTTACCTCTAATGCCATAGGCAGGCTTAACGGAGATGCTGCCATAGGCCATGTGAGGTACTCTACATCCGGGGAGTCCCACATAAAGAACGCGCAGCCCTTTGTAGTGGAATACTCAAGGGGCTCTATAGCGGTGGCGCATAACGGCAACATCGTCAACGCCATGCTCCTTAGGGCCCAGTTCGAGGCATACGGCTCGATATTCCAGTCCTCGACGGACACAGAGATAATCGTCCACCTCATAGCCTCAAGCAAAGAGATTTCCATTTCAGACAGGATAATTTACGCGCTGAAAAAGATACGCGGCTCGTATTCCCTTCTTTTCCTTACGGAGGATTCAATGATAGCGGCGCGCGACCCGCACGGCTTCAGGCCCCTTTCTCTGGGCAGGCTTAAAGGGGCATGGGTCGTTGCTTCAGAGACATGCGCCTTCGATTTGATAGAGGCGGAGTTCGTAAGGGAGATAGAGCCCGGGGAGATACTCGTCATAAACAAAGAAGGCATAATATCTTACAAGCCCTTCCCGAAGGCCGCCTATACCCCGTGCGTATTCGAGTTCATATACTTCGCGAGGCCCGACTCCACCATATTCGGCGCCAATGTCCACGCGGTAAGGAAAAAGCTCGGCGAAAGGCTCGCTATGGAGCACCCGGTGGAAGCCGATATCGTAATACCTGTCCCTGATTCCGGGGTCCCGGCGGCCATAGGCTACGCCTCGGCCTCAGGCATCCCGTTCGACAAGGGGATAGTGAGGAACCACTACGTGGGCAGGACCTTCATAGAGCCTAAGGACGCCATCAGGCACTTCGGGGTAAAGGTAAAGCTAAACCCAATAAAAGACATAATCAGAGGCAAGAGGGTTATAGTCGTTGATGATTCGATCGTAAGGGGCACCACGAGCAGGAAGATCGTAAAGATGATACGGGGCGCGGGCGCGAAAGAGGTCCACATGCGGATAAGCTCCCCCCCCACCATCTGCCCCTGCTACTACGGCATAGACACCCCGAGAAGAGAGGAGCTTATAGCCGCCTCCCAGACCTTAGAGGAGATAAACGACTTTATTACATCCGACAGTCTCGGGTACTTAAGCGTAGAGGGGCTCTATAAGGCCGTAAAGGAGGCCGGGGCGAGCTTCTGCGACGCCTGCTTCACCGGCAGGTACCCTGTTGACATCTTAAAAGAGGCGGCGCCCCAACTCGCGCTCTTTAAGTGATATTAACAGGATGCTGAAAAAGTCCGTCCTGGACTTTTTCAGCCACGATTTGGCCGGAGTGAATCCGTCCAATCCTTACAAATTGCTCGACTTTTCTGTCTCGCAATTTGGCAATCCTTCCATGGATTGCCTATCAGGTTGCGGCTTGAAGCAACCTGTTAAGCTTCAAAAACAATAAGGAGGAAGGGCCGTGAGGTTCAAAACCGCAGTATTTCTATTGTCCGTCTCCACTTGCCTTTTCGTGTCTTCCGCAAAGGCTCAGCAGATGCAGAAGACGATCCAG
>JAUSLB010000222.1 GCA_030646655.1 Deltaproteobacteria bacterium
GAGGTCAGGAAGATGAAGATTAGAGGGTTTATGCTTGCAGGGTTTTTGGCTCTCTCACTGATAGCCGCTCCTGCGATAGCAGAGGAGGCCGGGGAAGGTCAGGCCCCGCCTCAGGCGCAGGGCCAGCAGGGCATGGGAGGCATGATGGGCGGAGGCGGGGTGATGGGCGGCCAAATGATGGCTGAAAGGCACAAGATGATGGATGAGTACATCGGGATACTCAAGGAGACGATGGGCATAGTCAGGGACCTTTCGCATAAGCCCACCGCGGAGCAGAAAAAGAAGCTCGATGATATGATCAAGAGGCTCGATGAGATAACAGCCCAGCACCAGCAGATGATGCAGCAAAAACAGCAGATGATGCAGCCGCCGGCCGCGAAGTAAACTCTTTCGGGGCAGCCCCATCGGGGCTGCCCCGTTCTTTTTAGAAGGTTTTTTTACCGCCGGTCAACTCTGCTTTCTTACCGCTTTATCCAATAACTGCCGTCCGGCTTTGGAATACGCCCTCCTTGTCTTTCCCAAGCACAAATAACTTGACAATCAAGCGCCCCGTATGATAGCAATACTTTGATTTAGTTGTAGTAAACCCTCAAAAGAGCCCCTCGGAAAAATAATCACGACCCTAATCCCGTCTAACCGGGCAAGGCCGGTGGATTTTCAGGCGGGTTTAGGGTTTTTTTTAAAGGGTTCTGAAAAAATCCCCCAAGGCAAAAAATGTTAGATATCAATCAGACTTTACTCTTTCAGATGATAGGCTTCTTCGCCCTGCTCTTCATCCTGAACCGCCTCCTCTACAAGCCTCTGCTTAAGGTCTTAAAGGAACGGGAAGAGCGCATAGACGGCTCGCTAAAGGCCGCGGCAAAGTCGGACAAAGATGTCGAAGAGGGCCTGTCATCCTATGAGAAAAAGATAAAAGAGGCGGCCTTGAAAGGCACGGAAGCGAAGAATAAGCTTAAGCAGGAAGGCTTAGAGAGGGAAAAAGAGGTGATCGAGGCCGCGAGGGCCTCTGCCGCCGTAGAGCTGGGAAAGATGCAGACAGAGCTTGAGAAGAGCAAAAGGGCCGCCCTTGAGTCCCTGAAAGGCGAGGCAGTCTCCATTTCAAAGAACATAGCGGAGAAGATCCTAGAAAGAAAGCTCGTAATAGCCGTCTTCGCGTTCATCCTACCGCTGATCCCTGCCATCCTTAAGGCCGCGGAAGAAGGCGGGGAGCACGGCAACGGCGATAATACCAGCCTTATGTGGAAGGCGATCAACTTCGGCATACTCGCCGCAGGCATAGTGATAATCTGGAAGAAGCTTTTAAGGGGCCTCCTTGAGAAAAGGAGCGATGATATAAAGAAGGCTATGGAAGAGGCGCGCACGGCCAAAGAGGCCGCGGATAAGAAGGCGGAGGAGTACAGGGGAAAGCTCGCAATGCTTGATAAAAAGGTAGCAGAGCTTCACAAGGAATTGGAGCTCGAGGGCGAGGCGGAAAAAAAGAGGATAATGGCCGAGGCTGAGAAGGCCGCGGCAAAGATTAAAGAGCAGGCGCGCCTGTCCGCCGAGGCGGAATTAAAGAAGGCCAAGATCGAGATACGCGAAGAGGTGGCGAGGATAGCTGTAGGGATGGCTGAAGAGATATTGAGGAAAGAGCTGAAGCCCGAGGATCAGGAGAGGCTTATTAAAGGGTATCTCGATAATTTGAGGCTTAATTAAATGAAGAGCTCAAGAGCAAGAAGGTTCGCGAAGGCCCTGATAGAAATAGCCAGGGAAGACAAGGCTCACGCAGAGTACGGCAGAGAGCTCAGAACAGCCCTCGCCATATTCAAGGGGACCCCTGAGCTCTATAAGGCCCTCCTCAACCCGATGTACAGGATAGAGGAGCGCCTGAGCATAATGGAGCTGGTGTCCGGGAGCCTTAAATTGTCCCCCCATGTGGCGAAGTTCCTGAATGTGCTCGTTCAGACGAGGAACATCAGAATTCTGGAGGAGGTCTCAAGCGCCTACTCGCGGCTTGAGGACGAGCTTTCAGGCAGGCTTAGGGTGATATTGGAATCCCCGGACGCGCTGGATAATTCCCTCCTCGAAGAGATAAAAAAGAAATTATCGGCGTCCACTGGAAAAGAGATAGCCGTATCATACCGGAATAACCCCGCCCTCATAGGCGGGCTGGTTATAAAGATAGACAATACTATCTTGGACGGAAGCCTGAAGACTCAATTACAGCTTATGAAGGAAAAAATACTGGAAGGGGTGGTTTAAATGATCAAGGTAGAAGAGATAAGCCAGCTCATAAAAACTCAGATAAAGGGCTTTGAAAAAGGCATAGACATACAGGAAGTCGGCACCGTCATCTCCGTGGGCGACGGCATAGCGAGGATATACGGCTTGGAAAAAGCGATGGCCGGAGAGCTCCTTGAGTTCCCGGGCAACATCTTCGGCATGGTCTTAAACCTCGAAGAGGATAACGTCGGCGCGGCCATACTCGGAGCCGACTATACAATAAAGGAAGGCGACACCGTAAAAAGGACCGGCAGGATAGTCGAGGTACCGGTTGGCGAGGGCCTGCTGGGCAGGGTCGTAGACGCTCTCGGCAAACCCATAGACGCCAAGGGCCCGATAGAGGCTAAGGGGACAAGAAGGGTCGATATAAAGGCCCCCGGCATCGTAGCGAGGAAGTCCGTTAAAGAGCCTCTCCAGACAGGGATCAAGGCCATAGACGGCATGATCCCCATCGGAAGGGGCCAGAGGGAGCTCATCATCGGCGACCGCCAGACAGGCAAGACCGCCGTAGCCATAGATACCATCATCAACCAGAAGGGCCTAAACGTCTATTGCATATATGTAGCCATAGGGCAGAAGCAGTCAACGGTGGCGCAGATAGTCGAAAAGCTCCGCCAGTTCGGCGCCATGGACTATACGATAGTCGTTGCCGCTACAGCCAGCACCCCTGCCCCATTGCAGTTCATAGCCCCGTACTCGGGCTGCGCCATGGGCGAGTACTTCAGGGACAACGGCAAGCACGCCCTCATCATATACGACGACCTGTCAAAGCACGCCGTGGCGTACAGGCAGCTCTCGCTCCTTCTTAGGAGGCCGCCGGGCCGCGAGGCGTACCCCGGAGACGTATTCTACCTCCACTCAAGGCTGCTGGAGAGGGCCGCGAAGCTGAGCGATGAGCTCGGGGGAGGGTCGTTAACGGCCCTGCCTGTCATCGAGACGCAGGCGGGCGACGTCTCAGCGTATGTCCCCACGAACGTCATCTCGATCACCGACGGCCAGATATACCTTGAGACGGATCTTTTCTACTCAGGCATAAGGCCCGCGATCAACGTAGGATTGTCGGTATCCAGAGTCGGCGGGAGCGCGCAGATAAAGGCGATGAAGCAGGTCGCCGGCACATTAAGACTTGAGCTTGCGCAGTACAGGGAGCTGGCCGCCTTTGCCCAGTTCGGGAGCGACCTTGACCCGGCGACGCAAAAACAGCTCGCGAGGGGCACAAGGCTCGTTGAGATACTGAAGCAGGGCCAGTACAAGCCCCAGCCTGTAGAAAAGCAGGTAATCATCATCTACGCCGCCACAAACGGCTATGTCGACACCTACCCTGTAGGGGCTTTAAAGAGGTACGAAGAAGAGCTCCAGAGCTTTATCGAGTCGAGGCATGCCGCGATATTGGCCGAGATACGCGAGAAGAAGAACATCGACGCGGACCTCAAGGCAAAGCTCAACAAGGCCCTCGACGACTTCAAGTCCATATTCTCGGCGGAAGCGAAGAAGTAAATAAAACCATAAGGGCGGTCCCGGATGCCAAGCCTTAAAG
>JAUSLB010000226.1 GCA_030646655.1 Deltaproteobacteria bacterium
GTTTAAGCACCCTTTTCGCCTCGCTGAGAGACCCCCTTATGTCAGTCCACTGATATGTGAGGCTCGATAGAGCTATATCGAATGTGGAGTCCCTAAAGGGGAGGGACTCGCAGTCTGAGGCGGCTAAATTCAATGCGCGCCCCCTGAGGTTCTCCCTTGCTTTAAATATCATAGGCAAGGCTATGTCGCATCCGATGACAGCGGCTCCTGGAAAGGACTTTCCAAGAGAGCCTATGAGCCTGCCTGTGCCGCAGCCTATATCGAGGATGAGATTTTCCGTCCCTGCCGGGACTTCCAATCCCGGGGCATACGCGGCGCAGGCGTACTCCTTTCTCGCGGTAAGGTCCCTGAGCCTTTCCGCAAGCTCGTCAGAAACCTCCCTCTGAAGCCCGGAGCATGAATCATACGTAAGCGCGGCTTCTGAAAAGGATCTCTTTATTATATTTTTATCCAAAGGCATAATTTAAATAATACGAATGAAGTTTAAAATATTTTGCTTTGCGCGATTTTATATTTCAGCCAGGAACCCCTTTAGGACATCTTTAAACCTTTCAGCCTCCGTCAAAAACGGCGCGTGGCCCGCGTTCTCGAAAACAACGAGCCTGGAGCTTTTTATGTTTTTATTCAGGTAATGCGCGGCGCCTACAGGGCATATCGCATCCCGCTCCCCGTGAACGAGAAGTATAGGGATGTCAAGCCCGCCCAGACTTTGCCTTAAGTCCGTATTGTAAAGGGCTTCCAGGGCGTTCGTGATCTCGTTGTATTTGAAGACAGGGAAGCACCCCGGTTCGTCCGTTTCGCATGAGACCGGCCCCGGATACTTATATCTCCCGATAAAGTCCCTTACCTGAGGAAGCCCTATTTCGTCGTCAGTAAAGTTCAATTTATAGAACCTCTCCACAGTCCCAGCCGGGTCTTTCTTCATGTCCATTATCATCCTCTTTACGAGGGCTTTAGGCTGGCCCCACGGGAAGTCCTTTTGTTCTACAAAGGAGGGGGTCGCGCCTGCGAGCACGAGGGCCTTGAACTTTTTTTCCTCCCTAAGCGCGGAGGCTATCAAGACTTGCGCTCCGAGCGACCAGCCGATGCCGACAACGGCCTTTCCGGGCAAGGCAGCTATGTATCTTGATACCTCGGTTATAGCCGGATCTAAAGAAGGCCCGGCCCAGATTTTTTTGCCCCCGTGTCCCGGAAGGTCTATGTTGTAAACCGTTCTTTCTTTAGCTAAGGCGCCGGCGATAGACTCCCAGACCCGGTTGTCAGTAGCCCAGCCGTGGACGAATAAAAGGGCCTCATCCATTGAACGCCTCTTTTATGGCCGACAAGGCGAAATTCAAATCCTCTTCCGTGTGCGCGGCTGTAACGGTTACCCTCAGCCTCGATGTCCCCTCAGGCACGGTAGGAGGCCTTATGCCCTGAATGAATACGCCCTTGTCAAGGAGCTTTGCGCTTATGCCCATCGCCCTCTCGGCGCTTTTAACGATTACAGGTATTATCTGGGTCTCGCTCCCCATGGTGTCGAGGCCGGCACCTTCGAGCCCCTTTTTGAATATCGAGATATTTTTCCAGAGTTTTTCTCTTAATGAGGGCGTCTCATCGATAATATCTATCGCCTTTATTGCCGCCGCGCAGACCGCCGGGGGCAGCGCGGTCGTATATATAAAAGGCCGCGCCTTTGAGATAAGGAGATCTATAAGCTCTGAGGGGCCTGCGATATAAGCCCCGAACGCGCCAACGGCCTTGCCGAGCGTGCCCATCTGGATTATCGAGGGATGGCTAAGCCCAAAGTGCTCAAGCGTCCCCCTGCCGGACTTCCCGAGGACGCCTGTTGCGTGCGCGTCGTCAACGAGCAAGGACGCGTTATATCTATCGAGGAGGCTGACTATATCCTTTAGAGGAGCTATCGTGCCGTCCATGCTGAAGACCCCGTCCGTGACGATCAGCTTCCTTCTTGCCTTAGATTTTTTGAGCTGCGTCTCTAACGAGCCGATGTCCTTGTTCGGGTATCTTTTTACATTCGCGCGGCTTAAGACGCAGGCATCGACAATGGAGGCGTGGTTCAACTTATCGGAAAATATGTCCGTCTCGCGGCCTGAAAGGGCGCAGACAGCGCCGAGGTTCGCGTTATATCCGGAGTTAAAGAGGAGCGCCGATTCAGTCCCCTTGAACCTCCTTATCCGCTCCTCAAGCATTATGTGAGGCTCCATGTTGCCGGATACGAGCCGGGACGCGCCCGCGCCGAAGCCCCACCTGTCTATCGCATCTTTCGCGGCCTCCTTTACGAGGGGGTGGTTCGCAAGCCCCAGATAATCGTTCGAGCAGAGCAGGATTACCGCGTTGCCGTTTATGAATACCCTCGGCCCCTGCGGCCCCTCGACGAGCTTCAATTGCCTTTTAAGGCCAGACGCCGTGAGCTTCGACAGTTCTTCGAGTATATGATAGCGCATAGTGAATTGAACGGGGGTGCGGGGCGCAGCATTTTTTAAGAGGGGGCCCGCTTCTCCTTAATGCCCCCTCGGCCTTAGCCCGAGGTCATCTATCATCCGCAGGTCTTCTTTCGGGTCCCTGCCGGGTGTTGTTAAATAATTCCCCACCATCATCCCGTTAGCGCCGGCCGCGAATATGAGGGGCTGGAGGTCCCTTAAGTTCACCTGCCTGCCTCCGCAGACGACGATATCCTTCTTGGGGAGCATCAGCCTTATAAGCGCGATTATCCTAAGGCATGTGACAGGCGTAAGGTTATGGGCGTTCTCAAGCGGGGTGCCTGGCCTCGGGTTTAAAAAATTGACAGAGATGGAATCGACATCAAGCTCCCTTAAGGTTAGCGCCAGCTCGACCCTGTCCTCCCACGCCTCCCCGAGGCCGAATATGCCGCCGGAGCACACATAAAAGCCGAGCTCCTTCGCCGCCCTTATCGCCTCCACATCCTCGTCATACCTGTGCGTGGTGCAGACCTTCGGGAAAAAACTCCTGCCCGTCTCTAAATTATGATGATAGCTCTGAAGGCCGCCCGCTTTAAGCCTCTTAAGAGTATCCCGGCTCATTATGCCGAGCGAGGCGCAGCGCTCCATCGAGGTCGAGCCCTTCATCGACCTCAGCGCCTCTTCGAGTGTGGCTATATCGCGCTCCTTCTCGATTTTCGTTCCGCTCGTCACTATGGAGAACTCCCTTGCCCCGAACCTTTCGGCATCGAGCGCCGCGCCTACGATCTTATCGGGCGCTGTCATGGGGTATTCGTTTACGCCCGTAGAGTATTTTATCGACTGGGCGCAAAAAGAGCAGTCCTCCTTGCATAGCCCGCTCTTTGCGTTCACGATTGCGCAGAGGTTTACATCGCTGCCCTTATGGAAGGCCCTTATTT
>JAUSLB010000089.1 GCA_030646655.1 Deltaproteobacteria bacterium
ATCAGACGCCTCCCACGAGCTTAGGACGCCTACATCAATAATAAAGAGCTTCTGCGATGTCACGCTTGCCAGAGACAGGGCCTCGAACGATTATAAAGAGGCTCTCCGGAAGATCGGCGATACCGTAAACAGGATGTGCGACATCATAAACAGGATACTCGTCATCTCCCGCCTGGACAACAAGACCATCCTGTTTAAGCCGGTAAAGATTGATCTGATGGATCTGATGAAGGACGTCCTAAAGCTCATAGAGCCCTCAGCCGCGAACAAGGGCGTAGGCATAAAGCTCGGCGGAAGGGGCGTGACCGTAAAAGGGGACCGCGAGGGCCTTACGGAGGTATTCACCAATATCGTAGAGAACGCGATAAAGTACAATAAGCCCCAAGGGAGCGTAAATATAGACGTAAGCGAGAATCCGGAGCAGGCGGCCGTGACCGTAGAAGATACGGGCATAGGGATACCGGAAGGCGAGAAGGAAAAGATATTCGACCGGTTCTACAGGATTGACGCGAGCAGGGGCGTAACCGTGGGCAGCGGGCTCGGGCTGTCGATAGTGCGGACGATCATAGAGGCGCACGGCGGCACCGTAGAGGTAAAAAGCGAGCTCGGCAAAGGGACCGCGTTTACGGTGACTTTGCCTAAGAACCCGGCTGGAAAGAACGGGCCATTAACTTAGCGGGATGCTGAAAAAGTCCAGGGCGGACTTTTTCAGCATCCTGAGGAACAAAAATCACATCGCATAGGCCCTCACCAGAACCTTTTATGTAAGCGCCTCTGGACGCAGTAGCCCAGATTGCTTACCATATCGGGCCTGCTGTTTATTATGAAGACCTTGTCATCTATCGAGAAGGTCTCCCCTTGAAGCCCTTTTACCTCCTTGCCCTTAAGGAGGCTTTCAAAGAAGGGCACTATCTTGTCCTTCATCCTCAGGCGCGTATCCTCAAGGAATATCGCTATGGAAGGCGAGAGCGCCTCCGCCCTTTTGATGAAAGCGGCCACCTCGGCCTCTTCCACGTTCTTTGGCGGAGAGGACTTTACCTCGACATAGACGAGCCCGCCCTCAACTGAAGCTATCACGTCGTAGTCCCCGCCTGATGAGACGCCCTTGAGCCTTACGCCCCAGAGCGCGGGCGAAGAGAACTCCCTCTCAAATACATTAGCCACAAACCATTCAAGCGTGTCCCCGAAGCTGAATACCGCCTCAGACTTTAAACGGTACCGGCCCGGAGAACTCTCGGCAATGACCCCCCTTTTTAAAAGAAAGTCTATGTAGGTTTCGACCCACTCCCTTGTGGAATACTTCAGAAGGTCTCCCGCGCCGAAGGCCTTTCTATTCTTTATCACATCCCTTATGAATATGCGGAAGGAGTATTTCTTCAGCATCTCGTAGAGCTCGTCCTCGAAAACGCTGTCGAGGTCAGGCGGGAAAAATAAATACTCCGTGGGGTTGGAAAGGATGACCTCGAAGCCCCTCCTCTTGAGCATTTCTGCTACATGGTTTTGACCATTATTTTTCATAAAAATTTTTTGTTTAAAAAAGGCCGGCTTCGCGGAGCTTATCAAGCGCCCTGTCGTGGAGGCTTGCGAGGGAAATCTGGGAGGCTAAAGCGCCTATTAAGGCCATGAACATATCCCATTGCGTGTCCCAGATATCTCCCTGCGAGCCGAGGAACGCAACTGTCGCCTCTTTTGACGTGACGGCGGCCCACCACTCTATCAGCTCATAAAACGCGCTTATCGAAAGGCTTATTGAGGTGACGAAGAGGAAGAGCCATCCGCCTTTTTCGACCGGCGAGCGCCTTATGAGCACCTCCCTTGCTATTATAGCCGGTATAAATCCCTGCGCGAAGTGGCCGACCCTGTCAAAGTGGTTCCTCGATAAGCTAAGCGCGTCCCTGATCCAGTTGAAAAGCGGCACCTCGGCATAGGTGTAATGGCCTCCTATAAGGAGGATGATGGAATGAGCGAAGATCAATGTATACGCCAGGTCTGTAAGCCTGAAAGAGCGGTATGTGAAGGCGAGTATGGGGATCCCGATGATAACAGGGGCGGCCTCAAGGAACCATGTGAGCCTGTCGCGCGGGGTAAAAGCCGACCACGCTCCGAGGCCCGCAAGCGCGATTAAAAGCGCGATGTGAAGGCCCCTTATGCCTTTATCCTCTCTCATACCCTCTCGAACCTGTGAGCCTCTTTAGCGCGTCCGTTCTATCAGGTTGCTTCAAGCCGCAACCTGCTACGCAATCCATGGAAGGATTGCCCTCTGGATGCTCGCCGGCTCACGAAGTGACAAGGCGAGCCATATAAATGTAATTTTCCTTACCAGCCACAATCCGCTTCCGCTCTCTTGTGTATGGATTGTGCAATTGCGAGACAAAAAAGGTGAGCAATTTGTGAGGCTTGGACGTCTGGAAGCTCGCCGGCTCACGAGTGATAAGGCGAGCTATATCAAAGAAAGATTTCCTTGCCAGAAAGAACCCAGGATTAGACGAACTGCCATTCACTTCGGCCAAGCCGTGGCTGAAAAAGTCCAGGACGGACTTTTTCAGCATCCTGTTAGATGAGCGGCATCCCTTTCATAGTCTCAGCACCCTCAGGTGCTGGCAAAACGACCCTTTGCAAGAAGGCGGTTGCATTTTTCTCCGATTTGAGGCAATCTATATCCTATACCACGAGGAAGCCGAGGGAAGGCGAGATAAACGGGGTTGACTACTGGTTTATAGACAACGCCGCCTTCGACTCGATGGTAAAAAAGGGCGAGTTCCTCGAGCACGCCGATATCTACGGCAAGAGATACGGCACTTCGAGAAAGGACCTTAAAAAGATCCTCGAAGAGGGCTTAAGCGTAATCCTTGAGATAGACGTTCAGGGCGCCGAGAGCGTGAGGGGCAAGCTTAAGGGAGCCGTATATGTCTTCATACTCCCTCCCTCCCTTGAGGCGAGCGAGGAGAGGCTGAAGGAGCGGGGCAAGGACAGCGCCGAAGAGATAAGAAAGAGGCTTAAGACGGCGGCCGAAGAGATAAAGCTCGCGCCGAAGTACGATTACATTATAATAAATGAAGACCTCGACGAGGCTTTCGAGAAGCTCAAGTCAGTCATAATAGCCGAGAAGTCCAAAAGCAAAAGGATGATGGGAAGGGTCAAAGAGGGGTTCGGGGAATACCTGTAAAAGGGCAGGCCCTGCCGCTCTACAAGCTTTTATTTTTATAAGGGAGGGATAAAAAGATGGCAAGGATTACTGTTGAGGATTGCCTTCAGAAGGTGCCGAGCCGCTTTATGCTGGTGCACATAGCCTCTCAGAGGGCAAGGGAGCTTATGAAGGGCGCTACGCCCTTTGTAAAGACGGACAATAAGTATGTAGTCACGGCGCTACGCGAGGTCGCGGCAGGGATAGTGGAGCTGGCCGAGGAGACAAAAAGCTCCAAAAAAGGTGAGCTTCACCAATAAGGCGTTATCAAGGATGAACCGGGGGGATGGCATCGCCATCCCCCTTTTTTTATTTCAGTATCTCATAGAAAGCTAAATTCAATTTTACAAGAAGACGAGTAATTCGTAAATATGGCATGCGGACGTATATGGACTTATAAATACAAAATTTTACGCT
>JAUSLB010000234.1 GCA_030646655.1 Deltaproteobacteria bacterium
GGACTTTTTCAGCATCCTGTTAGAAGATTAGCAGGCTTAATTTAAAGACAGATTACAGGAGCAGAGCAATGCGATTTTTCGGCAAAAAAGGTTTGATGTTTCTCATCCCCCTGTCATTTTTTCTGCTGGCCGGCTGCAAGAAGCCGCCGGAAGGCATGATTGATATCCCCAAGGGCGAGTTCATTATGGGCAGCAACGAGGTTGACAGGGAAGCCAAATCCATGCAGTACGGGGACAAGCGGCCGTGGTACGCAAACGAGAGGCCTGAGAGGAAGGTAAGCCTCAAGGCCTTCCATATCGACAGGACCGAGCTGACCAATACCGGGTACAGGGAGTTCGTTGACAAGACCGGCCACAGGGCCCCGGCGCACTGGGTGAACGGCTCGTTCCCCGCTGAGATCGCCGAGCACCCGGTTGTCTTCGTGAGCTGGTCTGACGCGGATGAGTACTGCAAGTGGAAGGGAAAAAGACTGCCTACAGAGGCTGAGTGGGAGAAGGCGGCCCGCGGCTCTGACGGCAGGAGCTTCCCGTGGGGAAATGACTTCGACTTAAAAAAGGTAAATACAATGGGCGAGTACAGCGGCCCTCTGCCAGTCGGCACCCTTAAGGACGGGGCCAGCCCCTACGGCGTGCTCGATATGGCCGGCAACGCTCAGGAGTGGACGGCCGACTGGTACAAAAAGTACCCGGATAACGACTTCAAGGACCAGGACTACGGGGAGAGGTTCAGGGTCGTAAAGGGCGGCGGATGGGGAGGGATGGGCCATTACTCGCTTCAGGTCTATGTGAGGACGAGCTTCAGGAATACCGCCCCGCCCGAAGGCATATTCAACGACGTAGGCTTCAGGTGCGCGTGGTAGCCGTTACATCTCTGTAATTCAGGAGAGAGGCGCCAATCTTTTTGCAATCGGCTCAGGGTTGACGCCTCGATTTATATCCGGCCCCCGGGGGCCGCGTTTTTGCCCTTTGCATTCGCATTCAGCTCTGCCTCAGAAAGGACCGGCCTTGAGTTCAGCCAGCAAAAGGGTATGGCGGGCCTTGCCTCTCGCTGTCTTTGCGGGGCTTTTGCCCTCCGCGGCCCTCGGTTACGAGATAGACCCCTATGAGTTCAACAGCCTTATCGGAGTTGTATCTTTCGAGTTCGAGAAGCATTCGATAAAGCAGAACAAGAGCGAGCAGGACTCCTCCCGCTTCCGGCAGACCTATTCCCTTGACCTTAAAGGCAACATTTTCTCAAGAAGGCTGCTTATATACGATACCGGCGTAAGGTGGACTAAAAACAGCTATTCGACCGAAGATTCGAATGTAGCCTCAAAAAACATATTTTATTACCTGCGCACCACCGCCCTGCCGCTGTCCTCTATACCCCTTACGCTCTTCGCAAGCCGGATAGACTCGAGCTCCGAGAGCGGAGCAGGCGGTTTGAGCTCGAAGACTACGAGTTACGGGCTGAACTGGTTCTTTAAGTTCAGGACCCTGCCCGCTTTGGCGCTGTTCGCCCAAAGGGACAAGAATGAGACGGGGGATTCCAAATCGCACACGGACACCTACCGCTTTCAGGCAAAGAAGAAGCTCGGCCCGAGCACGAACGAGCTTAATTACTATCTTACAAAATCAGACTCAACCATCGGGGCTGCCAGCACCCAGAATGTGCTGAGCTTTAACAACACGACGAATATATCAAGGAGCACTCAGTTCGCCTTAGGGACGACCCGGAGCAACTCGAAGGACGAGGACGGCCCTAGGTCGGAGCTTGAGGGCCTGAGCCTGTCCCTTAACTCCAAGCCGAGCCTTGAGTTCAACCAGCACCACAGCTACACCTCCTACAGTACGCATACCGACGGCGACGAAGCGAAAGGCGGCACATACAGCGGGGACATGCAGTACAGGTTCAGCGACAGGCTGAACTCGAACCTGAGCCTTTCCATCAACAGCTTTGAGAACAATACCGCCACGAGCCGGTCAAAAACGGAGGGCGAGACCTTCGGCTTCGGGATCAATTATTTGCTTACAAAAACGGTCTCCCTCTCTCAGACGGCAAGCTACCTTCAGGTGAGGACGAATACCGACGACCCGTCCGCGAACTTGGGCGACCGGAAGACCTTCAGGGAGGTCACAACGATCCGCTACAACAGACAGCTCGACTGGGCCCGCTTGGGGGCCAGCTACGGGCTGGGCTATGTGGAGGAGAAGGTCGACGATACTACCGGGAGGTTCGGCGGCAAGGGCTTAGACCACTCCGCGTCGCTGTCTCTTCTGGAGATAGACGTCAACCCGTATGTGGGCTTCAACACTCAGCTCGCCTTTAGCGACACGCAGAGCGTCTCCGGCAACGTAAGCAGCGTAACCAGAAACTACAGCATCGACGCGTTCAACAAGCGGTGGAGGCAGTATGCCAACATGATAGGCAGGTACGAAAAAACCAGTCAGGAATCGTTTATTAGCATCTATGACCAGAAGAAAGAGAGCTTCTTTTTCAGCGCTGCCTCCACATACTTCAAGAATACCAAGATAGATCTCACGGCAGAGCACGTCAACAACTTCACAGAGATATCGGGGTTCTCCCGGTCCGACTCCGAGTCCATCGGGATAGGCCACAATAGGCAGTTATGGAAGGGGAGCTTCTCCCTCGGCTTTAGTTATAACGTGACGAACATATCCTTTACCGGAGGGGCGGAAGAGATCACGAACACCCTGTACTCGGCGACTTACCTCAAAAGGTTCTCGCGTAACATCCAGTGGCAGGCCTTCCTCCAGAGGAGCGAGAAGACGACGAATACTAACTTCATCGACACTACCTTCCTGCAGAACCAGCTATTCTACCAGCTCAGGGCATGGAGCCTCGGGGCCGAGCACAAATACACCATCACGAACGAGCCGGGCAGGGAGCTTATAGACAGCTCTATCATCTTCAGGGCATCGAGGGTCTTCTACAGGGCGTGGTAGCGTGCGCTATCGGAGTGGACAAGAAGCATGAAAATGGACTCATCAGCCCGCGAAGCCATATTCACGATCCTTATGGCCGCCTGCGCATCCGCTCTCCTTTTTGCCGCATACTCGAGGAACTCGGTATGGAAGAGCGAGGCATCCCTCTGGGCCGATGTGGTCAAAAAGTCCCCCCAAAAGGCCAGGCCCCATTACAATTACGCAACGGTGCTTGCGGGAGAGGGCAGGCTTGAAGAGGCCCTTGAAGAGAACTTCAAGTCGATAGAGGCATACCCTTATTACGGCAAGGCGCATTTCAATATCGGCGCGATATACCATGCCTGGGGCAGGACAGACGAGGCGATAGAGAAATACAGGCTCGCCATAGCCCTGAAGCCCGATATCGTGGAGGCCCATAACAACCTCGGCTACGCGTACTACGGCAAGGGGCGGTTCGAGGAGGCCTTGAAGGAATACCGGATCGCGCTCGCCTTAGAGCCCTTCCACGTAAAGACCTATATCAACATGGGCTATGTATTTAGGGACCAAGGCAGGTTCGAGGAGGCGATAGAGGAATACAAAAAAGCGCTCAAATACATGCCGGGCTACGCTCAGGCCTATTACCTTATAGGCGAGGCCAGGCTTGGCCAGGACCTCGTCATAGAGGCTGTAGAAAGCTATAAAGCGGCCCTAAGCCTCGACAGCGGCCTTGCGGACGCCCATAACGGCATCGGGAAGGCCTACGAGCGGCAAGGGATGCTCCGGGAGGCGGCGTCTCACTTTAAAGACGCCCTTAGCTTAAGGCCTGATTACATTGAAGCTGAAGAGAACCTTAGAAGGGTCTTGGAGAGACTCTGACAGGATGCGGAAAAAGTCCGTCCCGGCCTTTTTCCGCTACCGCTTAGCCTCACGGACTGGCAGTTCGTCCAGTCTGGCAAGGAAATCTTTCGTTGATATAGCTCGCCTTGTCACTTCGTGAGCCCCGAGCATCCAGAGGCGATCCTTCCCCATCATCATGGGGGGGGGATGATTGCCAAACAGGTTGCGGCTTGAAGCAACCTGCCAAGCTAATCGGTCAGATCGGATGTGAACGAGTCCGGAGCGGGCCTTATCACCTTAAGGGTGTTTTGCGCCTCGAGGCGCACAGGCTCTGAAGGGTAATCCGCAAAGGCAAGCACAAACCCCTCAAACCCCCTCGCCCTTCCTTTAAGCGACGCGACAACCTTAAGAAGCTCTATTATAAGCCGGGAGTCATTATTGTCCCCCGCGAGCATTAGAGCGCCGAGTATTTTCGGGATGTCCTCGCCCGTAAGCAGGTCTCCTGCGCCGGAGAGCACCTCTGAGGCGGATTTTACGGCCCCTTCGTCACCCGAGCTAAGTATCCCTATGAGGGCCGCTATCCCCTTTTTGCCCGAAAGGAGGAGAGCCTGAGCCGAGGTGCTCCTGAAAAAGGGCTCCGGGTGGGTCTCTATGTGCTTTTTTAATATCTCAACCCCGTCCTCAAACCCCTTTACGAGCGCCAGCGCAGAGGCCTTCCTTACGTGATAGACCTCGCTGGTCAAGTGCTTGGTAAGGACGTACTTCGCATCAGAGGTCTTTAGCCTCGCGAGCTCCTGAGCCGCCAGAATGGAAACGTCCTCGTTTTTGTGCTCGAGGGCAGCCAACATTATGCTGTAGAAGGCCTTGTTCCTCGCAAGGGCTATCGTGTGGAGCACGGTCTTGGGGAAGACCCCCGGGGGCGGGTTGTCTATAAGATACGTGAGCTCCATTACCGTGCCGGCCTGGTCCTCTTTCGCGAGGTGGTTAATCAGCATCGTGCCCTCTTCCCGCGTCACTGTCCCTGCCATAACCTTCGAGAACATGTTGGTAAGCTTCTCTCTTATGGAACTCATCTTGCTTAGTATCTCCCAAGGCCCTTATTTGCCGGCCTTATCTTTTAGACTTGGGCTGTAGCCGTTTTAATCGGGTGCTCGGCGGAAATCCAGCCCTTTTAAGGGCGCATCAAAGAGCTATATAAAAGGCAATTACCTTGCCGACAATCCCCGCCATTTATGGCGGGGTAATTGAACCCTTTTTAAAAATCAAAGAAAAAAATTATAGCACAGGAGCGCGGGGCAGGACAATATTGATTAAATCCGCGCTTTTTTGGATTATACCCTCCCCGGCATGTCCCCGGCAACAAAAATTAAGCGGCCTACAACCGCCCCCCGCCGATCCCGTCAAGCTCCCTTTTTGCCTCACCGTAGTCCGGCCTTATCTTAAGGGCTTCCTTGAGCTCTTGGGCAGCCTCGTTATAAAGCCCCTTTTTCTTGTATATCATCCCTATATTGAAATAGGCGTCCGCCGAATCGGGGTTGAGCCTTATAGCCTCCCTATAATGCGCTATAGCCTTATCGTAGTCGCCTGAGTAATCATATACCCAGCCGAGGTTATAGTGCGCGTCCTCATAGGACCCATCGAGCCTTACGGCCTCTGAAAGGTGGCCTATCGCGCCCCCGGTATCCCCCCTGTCCCTGTACGCGAGGGCGAGGTTATAATGGGCGTACTTGCTCGACGGGGACTTTTCCACCGTGTCCTGCCAGAGGGTGAAGTCGTCCTTCCAGACAAGGCTCCTTTTCACTGAGCCTATGGAATAAAGCGCCAACGCCAGCGCCAAGAGGGCTGTTACAGCCATGCGCGTCTTCCGGTTATCCGTCCGGTTCAGGAGAGCGTCAAAACCGTACGAAATTAAGATGGCAAAGCCCGCTGAAGGCAGGTAGAGATAGCGCTCGGCGAAAGCGGCGTTTGAAAGCGCGGGTATATAGAGCACCGGCAATAACGGCAGGGCTATGATGACGAGGCATATAAAGACCGGCCTCTTCCTTAAGCTCAGCAAGACAGAGGCGAGGAAAAGGGCTGATACAGATACGCCGGCTATCGCCTTCGGCTCCCAAAGGGAGGCGGCATATTCCATTACATATATCGCGTTAAGGCCTATGGGCAAGACCAGCTTCCATGCGTATTTGAATATAAGCGGGAAGATGTTTACGAGGAGCTCATAGCCAGAAAGGCTTATCTGCTTATGGTGGAGCAGGCCCCCTACGGAGGCCGTCCTTAAGGCCATATACAGGATGATAACGAGAATGTAGGGGAGATAACCCTTCCAGCGCCTGATAAAAGAGGCTCCCCCGCCCGACAGGTCGTATGCTGCTATAAGCATCGGGAGCATTACGGCCGTCTCCTTGCTGAAGAGCGCAAGCGGAAATGACAGGACCGAGAGCTGGTAAAAGGCCCGGCCCTCCCCTGCCCTGAACCTGATGTAGAAATAAAACGAAAGGAGGAGGAACAAGGTATATGTAAGCTCGGTTATGGCCGAGACCCAGGAGACGACCTCGGAATTTATTGGATGGAGCGAGAAGATGAGCCCCGCGAAGAGGGGCGGCAGCCACCGGTTCCCCCCCCTCTTTACAGGGAAACGGAATACGCGCGCATGGCCGCGCAGCGAGCCCGGCTTCACCTGATCCCTTTCGGAGATAAAAAAGGAGGAGATAAGGAACACGACTAAGGCGTTTACCGCGTGGAGGGCCACGGATATAAAGTGATAGCCCGAAGGGTTTTGACCGAACAAACGGTATTCTGCCGTAAAGACGAGGTGCAATACCGGCCTGTATGTGTTCGAGACCATCCCTTTAAACGACCATAGGGATGATGTGAAGGCCTGAGGGAGATACCTAAAGTCGGTAATCCACCTGTTATTCAGTATGAGCTCGTGGTCGTCATAGGCAAAACCGTGCCCGATAGTCATAGCGTACGCGCCGAATGTCGCGGCTATGATAATAAGGACGCAGGCCGCCTTTATTTTACCGGGGGTTTTCCTGTTCATCGATACCGGCGTATCTCCTCCATATCGTTCATTCTATTCCGCCGCTCTCCTCGATTTGAGAAAGCCTCTCCCCCGCCTCTTTATAGCCGGGGTTGATCCTCAACGCCTCGCGGAACTCAAAGGCCGCCTCAATGGGCCTGTTCTGATATGCGTAGATTACGCCTAAGTTATAATGCGCGTCAGAGGCGCCCCTATCGAGCCTTATAGTCTCGACATAGTGCGCGGCCGCGTTTTTAAGGTCCCCTTTCCCGTGGCTCGCCCAAGCAAAATTGTAATGGACGTTAGGGTTATTCGGGGATTTCTTCAGGGCGTCTCCCCAGAGCGCGTAATCGTCCCTCCAGACAGATCCCCTTTCAATAGACGCCGCTGAATATGAAAAAAGTAAAAGGACTGAAATAAATATAGCGGCAAAGCCCTCCGCCCTGCCCTTATCCATCGCACGGCTTAAGGCGTATGCCAGAAGAAGGGCGAAGCCGGCCGAGGGCAGATAAAGGTACCTGTCGGCGAACGCGGCCGAGGAGAGCGCCGGGATATAGAGGACCGGGAGCAAAGGCATCGAGGATGCAAGGAGGGCTATGAATACCGGCTTATTTTTTCTAAAAGATACCGCCGCAAGTAAAAATAGAATGAGTATTATCAGGCCCGCTATAACGCGCAGATCAAAAACTTCCCGCGCAGGATGGAACTCGTAGAGTATATTGAGGCCTGAGGGGTAGACGAGCTTTTTAAAATATCCCGCTATAAGAGGGAACATGTTGAGTATAGCGCCCCAAAGGCTGAGCTCCGCCTGCTTATGGCGCATTATGCCGCCGACCGCGTATGTCCTTAGCGCCATGAAGGCAAAAGCGGCTGTAAGGAACAATAGGTATCCCCTCCAAGCCTTTAGCAGCCCCCTGCCCCTTGCGGAAAGCTCGTATAAAAAAATTATCGGTATCAGCGCCGCGGCTGTCTCCTTAAAGAATAACGCGAGGAAAAAGAGGAAGGCTGAAAGGGCAAGCCTCGCTGAAAGCCTCCCGGAGGCTGCCCTCAGATAAAGGTTGAATGACGCGAGCGTAAAGAACGCATATGTAAGCTCGGCCTGAGCCGAGACCCAGTTCACGGCCTCCGTATTTATGGTATGAAGCGAAAACACAAGCCCCGCGAAAACGGGCGGCGCTGCCGGGACGGGCTTATCGGGGTTGTACCCGCCGCCTTTAAAAAGGAAAGAGGCGAGGTAAAATACGAGGACGGCGTTCGCCGCGTGGAGGATAATGTTTACGAGGTGGAAGCCCCAGGGCTTAAAGCCGAAGACATAATGCTCGGCCATAAAGAGGAAGAAGAGAAAGGGCCTGTATGTGTTCGAGGCTGTTTTCGCCTCGTCAAAAGACATCAGGGACGAGGAGAGTATGTCCGGGGCGTGGCTAAAGCCCCTTATCCAGACATTGCTTAAAAGTATATGGTTGTCGTCGTAAACGAAGCCGTTAAATAGGGTGGAGGAATAGACGCCGAGGGAGATTGCGGCGATTATGACAAGCGGAAATACGCTATGAGAGGTCTTTACTTTAGCGTCCAATTCTGCCGGCTTTTGTTGAATTAAGCCCTTGTAGCTCAAGGCCCGCCTGCGCGTAGTCAGGCCTGGCCTTAAGGGCGGCTGTGAATGCGTCTTTCGCCTCAGCCGTCTTACCCTCTTTCTTATAGATGAGGCCGAGGTTATATAAGGCGTCTGCGCTATCCGGGTTTAACCTTATCACCTCTCTAAAGTGGGCTATGGCTTCCGTGTCATCGCCTTGCTCGCTATATGCCCAAGCAAGGTTATAATGAGCGTCCCCGTAGCCGGGGTCTATCGTTATCGCCTGAAGGCCGCTCAATATCGCGCTCTTGGCATCTCCCCTGGCCTGATAGATGAGGGCCATATTATAATAAGCTATCGCGTTTGCGGGGTTCAATCTTATCGCCTCGGCAAAGTGCTTCAACGCCTCCTGCCCATTTCCTTTGGTCTGGTAGATGACGGCGATATTGTAATGGGCCTTCTCCTTTTTCGGGTCGAGCCTTAAGTCCTCGAGGTATTCCTTCAGGGCCTTGTCGGGGTCTCCCTTCATCTGGTACGCCCACGCGAGGTTGTAGCGCACCCTCTCCTTAAAGGGGCTCTTTTTTACGGCGTCTTCATATAAAGTGACCTCGTCCCTCCAGACCGAGTTCCTCCTGTAAGCGGCTATACTAAGCGGGACTACCGTTAAAATGATAAGAGCTATCGCGGGCTTTATAAAAGAGGCGGGCCTTAAGCGCCCTATCAGGTAAAAGCAAATGGCGCTGAAAGCCAAAGAGGCCCCGAAGCCCGGAAGATAGAGCCTGTGCTCGAATATAACATCTTTTATCGGTATTATCGAGGACTCTATGGAGATTGCCGCAAAGAACCAGATTACGCCGGACGAGGCAAGCAGAATAAGCGGGCTCCTCTTTAAGACCGCCCTGTAGAGCGCATATACGGCGGAAGAAAAGATTATCAGCAGGAAGAGGAACGAGAAGACCACCTGCGGGTCTAACGCCGAGCGGAACATCGGATAATCGTACTCGATATTCTGGTTTATCGGCAGCGCAAGGAGCCTTAAGTATGTCACCAGGACCCTGAACTGGGTTATAAGGTAATCGTGGCGCGAGATGGTAGCGAGGTCCCGGAGCTGAAGGTTCCTTATCTCTTCTCCGATGCCTCCGCCCCCGCCGGGCAAACCGAGGCCAAAGCCGAATATCGTAAGCGGTATTATAAGGAGCGCGAGCAGGAACGGGATTAAAGATAATAAACGGCGGCCTGCATTGCCCCCCCGGAAAAAGACGAACTCGTAGAATACTATTACGAACGGGAGGGTAAAGCTTATCTCCTTTGTCTTTTGGGCAAAAAGGGCGGATAGGATAGAGCCGAGATATAAGGCGAAACCTGCGCCAGATGAGGAAAGCCTCCACTTAGCGTAAAGGAAGAGCGACAGGAGATAGAACAGCGTCGCGAGCGAGGCGAACCTCTGGGAGATGTAAGTTATCGCCTCTGTCTGCACCGGGTGGGCAACGAATATAAGCGCGGATGTAAGGGCTACGGCAAAAGGAAGCCCGCTGCCTTCCTCCTCCCCTTTTGACATGACCGGGGCCTTGAAGGTAGCACTAACGATACCGAAGACGAGCAGGCCGTTCATTACATGTATCAGCGTATTTATTGCGTGATAGCCGAAGGGGTTCAGGCCGCCAAAGCGGTAGTTCAAGGCAAAGGAGAGGTAAGTGAGATACCTCGTCCCGTAAGGCGGCCAAAAATCCTTAAGGGGGTGGGCCTTGCAATAATCTATTACATAGAGGTAATCGTCGAACTGGAAGGAGGAATAAAAGGTA
>JAUSLB010000239.1 GCA_030646655.1 Deltaproteobacteria bacterium
GACCTTGTCGCCGACCTTCAGCTTCTGCGAGGGGTGCTTCAGTTTTGTCCATGACATCTCGGAGATGTGGATAAGCCCCTCGAGCCCGGGCTCTATCTCGACGAACGCGCCGTAGTCGGTCAGGTTCACCACCGAGCCTGAGACTTTAGAGCCGAGGGCGTATCTATCCTTTACAGTAAGCCACGGGTCCTCCTTGGTCTGCTTAATCCCAAGAGATATCTTCCCGTCCTCTTTGTTGTATTTAAGGACCTTCACCGTGACGTGGTCGCCTATCTTCAGTATCTGGGAAGGGTGAGTGACCTTTCCCCAAGAAAGATCCGTCAGGTGCACGAGGCCGTCTATGCCGCCAAGATCGATGAACGCGCCGTAGTCGGTTATGTTCTTTACCATGCCTTCCACGAGCGCGCCTTCCTGAATGGTTTCAAGGGTGATTTTCTTCAGCACCTCCCTCTCTTCTTCAAGGAGCGAGCGCCTCGATACTATCACGTTGTTTTTGCGCCTGTTGTATTTCAACACCCTGAAGGAGAACCTCTGCCCGATGAGCTTATCGGGGTTCCGTACGGGCTTTAAATCGACCTGAGAGCCGGGCAGAAACGAGGTAATCCCCTTTAAATCCACGTAAAATCCGCCCTTTATCCTCTGGGTGACGACACCTTCAACGGCCTTTCCGGTATCGCAGGATGCGATTATATCGTCCCATATCTGCACCTGATCCGCCTTTGCCTTCGAAAGGACTATGTAACCATGATCGTCCTCGCGCCTCTCGAGCAATACCGCGATATCGTCCCCGACCTTTACCGTAGGCTTTCCTTCTTTATCGAGAAATTCCCTGAGAGGCACCTGTCCCTCGGACTTGTATCCGATATCGACCATTACGGAATCCTGAGTTATTTGAACGATCTTTCCCTTGATGATGTCCCCTTCCTGAAGCTCTTTTATCTTCGCCTCGAAGAGCTCCTCGAAATCAGTCTTGGGCGCATCACCAGCATGGGATTTTTCCTCTCTCCCTATCATTTAAATGTTTATCCTCCGTGATTTTTCTATTAATTAAAACAATATCATACGCAGTTTCAAAGTGCAAATCATTTTACGCAAATCGACCTGAGCTTATCAACTACTTCGCTTATGACCCAGTCAGGGGTAGAGGCGCCGGAGGTAATCCCGACTGACGAGACGCCTTCAAGCCACGAGGTGTCCAATTCGTCAGCAACCTCAATATGATATGTGCGCGGCTGTATCTCCCTGCAAATCTCGGCAAGCCTCCTCGTATTGGCGCTGTTCCTCCCGCCCACGACTATCATCACATCGGCCTTCGCGGCCAGCTCAGCGCTCTCTGTCTGCCTTATAGATGTTGCGTTACAAATTGTATTGAAAACCTTTATTTCAGCCGCTTTATTTAAACAAAAGTTTACAACTGCCTCGAGCTTTTCCATAGGCAGTGTTGTCTGGGCGATGATGCCGATCTTCTTTTTCCTCGGCATATCCTTAAGGCCTTCCGGCGAATCGGCTATTTTTATGTCCTTTGCCCCGTAGCTTATAAGCCCTTTGACCTCAGGGTGGTCTTTCTCGCCCACTACCACCACGAAGTAGCCCTCCTCGCTTAAATGCGATACGAGCTCCTGCGCCTTTTTTACGAACGGGCAGGTCGCATCCACAATATTTAGGCCCTTGCCCCGAGCCGCGTTCATCTCCTCGAGCCTCACGCCGTGAGACCTTATTATGACAGTCCCCTTGTCTATCTCATCGAGGCCCTTCTTTGCGTAGATGCGGGACTCCTCCAGCTTCTTTACGACCTGCGGGTTATGTATTATCGGCCCGAGCGTATATATCTCGCCCTCGGTCTCGGAGGCGCAGCTGTTGGCGAGGTTGATCGCCCTCTTAACCCCGAAGCAGAAACCGGACGACTTAGCTACGAATATCTCCAACTTTAAGCCTTTCACCTATTTTAGCCAGAACTATATTGGCTACCTCTTCGGCCTGCATCTCGCCCGTATCTATATAGATAGCGTCATCCGCCTTTTTTAACGGGGAGTTGGCCCTCTCGATATCCCGCTTATCCCTCTTCTCAAGCTCTGAGGTCACATCTTCCGAGGCGGCTTTTACCTTCTGAGCGACCTCAAGATGCCTCCTCTTCGCCCTCACCCAGAGCGGGGCGTCGAGAAAGAATTTCATGTCGGCGTCAGGGAATACGGCCGTCCCTATGTCCCGACCCTCCATTACCACGGAGCCTGGCTCGCCGAGGGTTCTCTGGAAGCTCACAAGAAATTCTCTTACAGGCTTTTTGGTCGATACTATCGAGGCAAGCTCTCCCGCTGACTGGCTCCGGATCCTGTCTGAATAGTCTTTGCCGTTTATTATTGTAGAGCCCTTTTCGGCGTCGAACCCGATCCTGGCCCTGCGGCAGAATTCTTCCAGCTCCTTTTCGCTCGTTAAGTCAACCCCCTCATCCTTTGCGGCAAGGGCTAAGGCCCGGTACATCGAGCCGGTATTTATATACCTTAAGCCGAGCCTGCCGGCTACGAGCCTGCTTATTGTGGTCTTTCCGACCCCTGAGGGGCCGTCTATGGCTATTACCGGGCCTCTCTTCTTCTTGCCCTTCATAAGACCGTCACCCCGGAGAGGGTCTTAAAAAAGCCGGGGAAAGATACATCCACGGAGGCCGCGCCGCTTATGGATACCCCTTTCCTGCACTTAAGTCCCGCCATAGCCATCGACATAGCTATCCTGTGGTCCCCGTGGCTTTCTACCTCCCCGCCTTCGGCCTCAATCGTGCCCAAGCCCTCTATCGTTATCCCCTCTTTCTCCTCTTTGTTCTTGACCCCGATGGAGCTTAATGACCCGGACATGACCGCGATCCTGTCGCTCTCCTTGACCCTCAGCTCCCCTGCCCCCGTTATGCGCGTCGTCCCTTCTGCGAAAGCGGCGGCAACGCATATTATAGGGAACTCGTCTATCGCGCTCAGAAGCTCTTGCCAGTTTACTTCCACACCCTTCAGGCGCGAGCTCTTCACCAGGATATCGGCTACAGGCTCGCCTGAGGCCTCCCTTTCATTCAATATCTCGATAGAGCCGCCCATTTTTTTTAAAATATTTATGACCCCTGTCCGCGTGGGGTTTACCCCGACATCCTTTATCAAAAGCTCTGAGCCGGAAGTTATAAGCGCCCCGGCCACAAAAAAAGCGGCCGAGGAGATGTCCCCGGGTATTTTTATTTTACACCCGTTTAGCCTTTTTGTCGAATTCACAATAACGGAATTTCCTTTTGTTTTCACATAGGCTCCGAAGAGTTTGAGCATCCTCTCGGTATGGTCCCTCGACCTCTCTGGCTCCTCTATCGCTGTCTCGCCATCGGCGTAAATGCCGGCCAGGAGGAGGGCGGATTTGAGCTGCGCGCTTGCAACAGGGGTCTTATAATATACGCCCTTAAGCCTTGCGCCTGTAATGGCGAGCGGAAGGAGGCTTCCGCCTTTTCTCCCTGAGATCCTCGCGCCCATTTTAATAAGAGGCTCAACGACCCTCTTCATCGGCCTTTTGCGCAGAGAGCTGTCGCCCGTTATAACGGAGAAGAACGGCTGGGCCGAGAGTATCCCTGTTAAGAGCCTTGTGGTCGTCCCGGAATTTCCGGCGTCGATTATATCCTCAGGCTCTCTAAGGCCGTCCATGCCCTTGCCGTGTATCACGACCTTGCCGTGGCCGGGCGCGTCTATACTTATGCCCATCGACCTGAACGCGCCGATGGTGCTTAAGTTGTCTTCTCCTTCCAGAAAGCCGGTTACCTCGGTTACGCCGTCGGCTATCGAGCCGAGCATGACGGACCTGTGGGAGATGGACTTATCCCCCGGAACGGATATCTCGCCCCTAAGCCCCTTGGCCTGGGATATTTTCACGGAGCCTGAGAATATGTCCTTTTTCGCCGCCATTATTTATTCTCGATTATCCTGCCCGCCTTTTTTATAAGGGAGTCCCTCGTCACTTTTGCCCTTTCGAAGTCCTTTTTAAGCCCTTCGATATCTCCCGCCTCGATTAGATTTTTAAGGACCTCGAGCCTCTTCTGGAAGTTATCTATCATCTGCACTATCGGATCCTTATTCAAG
>JAUSLB010000240.1 GCA_030646655.1 Deltaproteobacteria bacterium
GAATCAGGAGGTTCTGTAAATTACCTATAGGGGTGATTTTAACGGGTTGCGGAAAGACGCAACCTGTTTGGCAATCCATGGACGGATTGTCAAATTACGAGACTGAAAAGTCGAGCAATTTGCGAGGCTTGGCCGAATTCACTTCGGCCAAATTGTAGCGGAAAAAGGCCATGACGGACTTTTTCCGTATCCTGTTAGGAGGGTTTCGGGGTGAAAACCATCCCCCCAAAGGGTGATAAGGGGGGATTTTGGGGGAATGCCGGTTATTCTTCCTCTTTCAAGAAGCGGGCGACCGCCTCAAGCCTGCTCCTTACGCCGAGTTTGCGGTAGATGTTCTGGAGGTGGGTCTTGACGGTATCGGTCGAGATGTGGGTTATGGCAGAGATATCTTTATTGCTTTTGCCTTTCAGGAGGAGCTTGAAGACCTCGGCCTCACGCTCTGTCATGGACGCGTCCTTAAACTCCTTTTCGAACTCTTCCTCCGTCCTGATGCGGGAGGCAGCCGGGATGGAGGCGAGGAACGGGGAGGCGATTTTTTTGCCCGCGTACGCGCTCCTTATTATCTTTACGAACTCCCTGTGGTCAGCGTCTTTCAGGATATAGCCCACCGCCCCTGCCTCTATGGCCGATATGACCCTTTCATTTTCGTTATGCACGGAGAGCATCAGTACCTTAATGAGCGGGTTTCTTTCGAGTATCATCCGGACGGCGCGGATGCCGTCTAGCTTGGGCATCTCCACATCCATTAAGATGATGTCCGGAGAGGTCTCCTGAGCCGCTGTAAAGGCGTCCTGCCCGTCAGAGGCCTCTGCCACGACGGCCATGTCCTCTTCCTGCTCAAGGAGGCTCCTTAAGCCCTGCCTGAAGAGCCGCTGGTCGTCAGCTATCAATACCTTTATCTTCATCCGCTACCTCCGAGCGGCACCTTAAAATAGAACGCCGCGCCGCCTTTTTCCCTGTTCTCCGCCCAGATCTCCCCGTTGTGCGCCGCTATCACGACCTTGCAGAAATACAGGCCGAGGCCTGTCCCTGTCTTGGTGTCTTTCCTTTCGACCTTATAGAGCGGCTCGAATATGGAAGTGAGCGTGGCCGGGTCTATGCCTATGCCCGAGTCCTCTATCTTAAACAGGAGGTAATCGGCGTTGTCCTCCTTTATCTGCTCGAAATCGATCTCGACCCTGCTCCCTGTTTCAGAGAACTTTATCGCGTTATCGAGGAGGTTTATAAATACCCTCTCAAGACGCCTCTTATCCCCGTTTATGAATATCGACTCGCGCTTCCTGCAAAGCGCTACCTCGACCCTCTTCTCCTCAGCCTCTATCTGTAGTAGATTTATAGCTTCCTCGACAGCCTCTATGAAGCGGAAGGACGAGATTATAAGCGGGAGCTCCTCGTAGCTATTTCTGTAAACATCAAGGACATCGTTCACCATCCCCAAGAGGAGCTCGCTCGAGGAGATTATGTCGGTCAATACCCGCGCCTGAGGGGCTGGCACGGCCATTGTCGTCTGCAGGCTTTTAAGGCGCTGGCGTATGCCTATGATGGGGTTTCTCAGGTCATGGGCGAGGGTAGAAGAGAAGTGGCTTAATGCGTTTAGCCTCTCGGCCCGGAGGAGCTGCTGCTCGAGCCGCTTTCTGCGCGTCACGTCCCTCAGGTGGACGACTACGAATACGATCCTGTCGCCTTTTTTAATGCCGGTCAGGTCCATCTCCATCGAAAGGGCCCCGCCATCGCTCTTTAAGACCTCCACCTCGGCCGTAGGGGGCCGCTCGCCCTCAAGGACGCGGGAAAAGAGGGCTTTGAAGGCGTCCCTGTGCTTATCGGACAGTATATCCATAAACTTTGTCCCGGAGACGCTCATCCCCGAGTGCCCTACGACCTCTTCCTCGCGCTTATTTACGGCGGTTATCACGCCTTCGAGGTCGGCCATCAGCATGGAATCCTCAGCGTAGTCGAAGAGCGTATTATAAAGCTCAAGCTCCTTTAGCGTGCTCTCAAGCCTCTTTTTCTCCGTTATGTCCTTGAATATCTCAAGGTGCGACACGGTGCCGTCGATGTTCCTGATGGTCGAGTGGAGCACAAGGAGCGTGTGTCCCTGACGGGTCGTAATCTCGGGGACAGAGTCCTCCTCGACCCCTCTGATGAGGGGGCAGCCGTCGCACGGCGTTCTTCTTGAGGTATAGACCTCGTAGCACTTATGGCCTATTGCGGCGCCGCCGAATACCTCGTGGAATTTTTTGTTCATGAACTGGATATTGAAGTCCTTGTCTACAAGAGCGAGCCCGTCGCCCATGCTCTCTACGATTGTAGAGAGCTTATTCCTTTCTAAGAGCACCTCTTTCTGGAGGAGCTTCTTGCCGGTAATATTCCTCAGGTGCGCCTGAACGAAGCTGACACGCTCCTTTTTTACTATCCCGGTCAGGTCTATCTCCATTGTGAGCGCCCCGCCGGCGTTGCTTACCACCTCTACCTCGGCCGTCGGCGGCTTTTCCCCGCCGAGCGTCTTTAAAAATGAATCCTCGAACCCGTCCCTGAACTTCTCAGGAAGTATCACTGAGAAGTTCCTTCCCAGAATATCGTATGCAGAATATCCTAAGACCTCTTCCTCCCTTTTATTTACCGCTATTACCTTGCCCTCCAGATCGAGCATGAGCATTGAGTCCTCGGCGTAATCAAAGAGGGTCTTATACTGCTCCTCTGATTCCTTTAAGCGCGTTAAGAACTCTTCCCTCTCGTGCGTGCTCTTCTCAAGGCTGTATGCCATCTGGTTGAAGGCGTCCGTCAACAGCTCTATCTCGTCCCTTGAGCCGCGCCTCATAGCCGCGCCTTCTGTCTTGCCTTCGCCTGTAATGGCGGGGGGCCTGTTGTAGACCTTTATCCTTTCATCGAGGTTACCCTCGGCTATGTGCCTTGCGGCCTCAGTCACTTCGAGTATCGACCTTGTCATCCTGCGCGAGATGATGAAGGTAAATACTATTACGGTTATGACCCCGATGGAGATCAGCGGGAACGTTAAGAGGGCCAGCTTGTCCAGAGGCGCGAAGACCTCGCCCCTCTGGAAGGAGGGGATCACCGCCCATCCCGGCTCCTCAAGATACATCGACACCCCGATCCTTTTTTCCCCGAAGATGCCGATGAACTCCTTTGTGACAGGGCTTTCGCCGGATAATGCGGCCTTAAGTATCTCAGTATCTATCCGCCTTCCGATGAGGGCAGGGTCGCTCGATGAGATTATTACTTTATCCCTGTTGACGATTAAAATTCTGCCCCTTTGTCCGTCATTGTTTATCTTTTTAGTCCCCTGTATCTTTTTAAACTCAGCGGAAAGGATACTGTCTATGGCGGAAGCCCTGAAAAGCACGGTTACAGAGCCTATCGCCGTGCCTGTGGGGCTGTCCACAACAGGCGCGAAAGCAGGGAAGTACCGCTCTTCGGCGTTGCTTTCGATCGTGCCGACAGCGGCCTTGTTAAGCCCGCTCCTTAAAAGGGACGCTTCGCTTCCGTTGAGTCCCTTTGTATCGGTTGAAGCAAATAGCCTGCCGTTTCTATCGAACACGAGGACGCTCAGGATATCGGGGCTCTGGGACCTGATCTCAGTCAGCCTTTTATCGAGCCTTGCCTTCAGGCTTGCCCCGGCCTTTCCGTTATTTGTCTTTTTAAGTGCCTCGAGTATGAGGCTGTCGGAGGAGACCGCCTTTGCGCGGGCCTTGCTCTCGGAAAGGAATGACAGGAGCTGGCCGTTGATGCTGGCGGCCGAGACATTGAGGATTGTGTATATCTGCTCTTTTATTATCTGCTTGGCGTTGGAGTAGACTATGAAGCTCACGAGCCCCAGAGGGACGATAACGAGGGCTATTATGCCGAAGAGGAGCTTCTTGCCGAGATGGCTGGTCATGGACAGACCATTTTAAGGGTGAATGGCGACCAAAATCCCGCGACGAAAGAACGCGGGTGCTTTAGCCTAAGGGGTTTCAGTTATTCTATTAAAAATTCAATTTTTAAGCAATAAATTAGGCAGGGGGGGAAGAAAAGTCTAAAATAAGGTGTTTGGCCGATATAAATTACCAAGCCGAATAAAACATGGCGCGCCTGGCTGGGCTCGAACCAGCGACCTACTGCTTAGAAGGCAGTTGCTCTATCCTACTGAGCTACAGGCGCAATGATAGGTGGTATTAAGATTAAATGGTCGGGGCGAGAGGATTCGGCTTCCATTCGTCGCCTTCCTGCCTCCTCATTCCAGCCGCGCGCCCTCGCTTCCTGCCGCGTCCTTGCGGCATCATCCTCGCGTTGCTCGGCGCTCGGCGTCTTTCGTATGGGTATGCCAGCCGCAAACACGACGCTTTAGCGGCGGGTCGAGGCTGGCAAATAAAAATGACTTTCCGAACCATCAAATTCTCCGTCATTTATGGCGGAGAATTTTCATCCTTTCAGTAAAAATGGTCGGGGCGAGAGGATTCGAACCTCCGACACCCTGCTCCCAAAGCAGGTGCGCTGCCAGGCTGCGCTACGCCCCGGAATAGAATATAATTTTTTAGCATACAGTCCCGTATTTTGCAACTTATTTCGTAAGTTCTTTGATCCCCTGAATCCCGCCTTTCTCTTGGTAAATAACGCAAATTTTATCCTTCTATCCCTGAAAAAACGGCCCGGAGGGCGAAAAACAGGGCCAAAACCTTCATCCCAGAATTCCCTTGACAGCAGGGGTCTTTTTGTATACTGTATACAATAACAGGCCATGCTTCGGCGCTTGCCCATACCCCATATCGGGCCATCGAGAGCGCGCGGTATTTACAGGAGAGGGATTCTAAGAGCCAAATCCTTAGAATTATTTGTCTTTTTATTACTTTTCCCCGCTGCCTCCCTGCTTGCCATAAAGAAAAAACCCGCATAAGCCTGTTTGTAATTATAGCAGTCGAGCGTCTTTTTAAAGCACCCGGTCCTTTTTGAGTTGTCCTCAGCTTAAATTTTACAGGCGCTTCTCACAGGACTGTTATTGATTCACCCCGAAAAAAGAGATATAAACATAAGCTAAAAGACTGTCCCTAAAAACGCTTGAGCAAGCATTAGTCGGCGAGCTGATAGGAATTAACGTTCCTTGCATTTCGAAGATGAGCTTCGATCTTCCGGCTCTGGACCTAAAAAGGAGGTTAAATGGCCCGGAAAAAAATTACCGTCGTGGGCGCCGGCCATGTGGGCGCCCATACCGCTCTGTGGCTGGCTACAAAGGAACTCGGGGATGTGATGCTCCTCGACATAATCGAGGGCGTGCCTCAGGGAAAGGCCCTTGACCTCGCTGAAGCGGCCCCCATAGAGGACTTCGACTCCAAGGTAAAAGGGACGAACGATTACAGGGACACTGAAAATTCTGACGTAGTCATTATTACCGCAGGCATCCCGAGAAAACCCGGCATGAGCCGGAGCGACCTCATAAACACGAATGTCGGCATATTAAAGAGCGTCGTCGAGGGGATAGTAAAATATTCGCCTAACGCCCATCTGATCATCGTCACTAACCCGCTCGACGTGATGGTCTATGCGGCTTGGAAGTTCAGCAGCCTGCCGCCGCATAAGATAATGGGGCTTTCAGGCGCGCTCGACGGCAGCCGCATGAGGGCGTTCCTGGCGATGGAATTAGGGGTCTCAGCCGAGGATGTCCACGCCATGGTAATAGGCGGCCATGCCGACGAGATGGTGCCGCTAAAAAGATACGCTACGGTCTCAGGCATCCCCGTAGCTCAGCTCCTGAGCCCTGAAAAGTTAGACGCGATCATGGCAAGGACAAAGAAGGCGGGCGGAGAGATAGTCGCGTTACTTAAGACAGGGAGCGCGTATTACGCGCCTTCCGCGGCCGTAGCAGAGATGGCTGAGGCTATTATAAGGGATAAAAAGAGGGTCATACCCTGCGCCGCTTACTGCGACGGGCAGTACGGGGTCAAAGGCATGTTCATAGGGGTCCCCGCCGTATTGGGAGCGAACGGGGTGGAAAAGATAATAGAGATCGAGCTCGATGAGAATGAGAGGAAGGAGTTCAACAACTCCGTAGCCGCCGTAAAGGGCCTTATCGACGAGCTCAACATAGGGAAGTAAAGGGGTTGTATTTAGCCCTGAAGCAAGGAGCTTTTTTTGAGAAGGGTTTCAGCGAAAGAGATAACAAAGGCCGTTCGAGGCCTATGCATAAGCGCGGCGTGCGACCTCGAGCCTGATGTGGCCTCGGCCATAAGGGCCGCGAAGGCTAAAGAGGAATCCCCTTTGGGGGCAGAGGTGCTCGGGCAGATTATCGAGAACTTCGAGATAGCCGGCAAAGAGGGCCTGCCCATGTGTCAGGATACCGGCATCTCGGTATTCTTTATCGAGGTCGGCAGGACAGTGGAGCTCGATTCATCATTGGAAGAGGCTGTGAACGAGGGCGTCCGGCAGGGCTACAAGGACGGCTACCTGAGAAAATCCGTCTGCCACCCGCTTAAAAGGACGAATACAGGCGACAACACCCCGGCTATCATCCATACCGAAATAGCCGAGGGGGATAAGATAAAGATAAAGATAGCCCCCAAGGGCGCGGGTAGCGAGAACATGAGCAGGTTGAAGATGCTAAAGCCAGCCGAAGGCGTCCAGGGCATAAAGGATTTTGTCGTAGAGACCGTAAGCATGGCGGGCGGGAACCCCTGCCCTCCGATAGTCGTGGGGGTAGGCGTAGGCGGGAGCTTCGAGAAATCAGCGATCCTCGCGAAAAAGGCTCTGCTGCGGCCTGTCGGTACGCCGAACCCCGATAAGGACTTGAATACCCTTGAAGTGGAGATGCTGGATAAGATAAACAGGCTCGGCATCGGCCCGATGGGCTTCGGCGGCACTACCACCGCCCTGGCCGTCCATATCGAGGCCTTCCCCTGCCATATAGCGAGTCTGCCTGTGGCGGTAAATATCCAGTGCCACGCGGACAGGCATAAAGAGGTTGTGATTTAAAAAAACGTTGCCGTGGGTTCTGACCGTCACGGACAGAACCCACGGGCACAGTAACAGGATAGGCGATTTTGCCTTGTCCCCGGCCCGGTCTCAAGGCCGTTGAAAAGTTGAAGCGATGACTGAACCGATCAAAATTACGCCCCCTCTAACTGAAGCTACAGTTGAAAAGCTGAGGGCCGGGGACAAGGTC
>JAUSLB010000245.1 GCA_030646655.1 Deltaproteobacteria bacterium
GACCTTGCGTCTGTCCAAGCCGCTCAACTTTTTGATAATCCCTGCCATCTTATTTACCCCCGGCGGCCTTGCCCGCTTTGCCGGCCTTTCTCCTTATTACCTCGTCAGAGTACTTTATGCCCTTGCCTTTGTAAGGCTCCGGCGGCCTCAATGACCTTATGTCCGCCGCGACTTGGCCCACCACCTGCTTGTCCGGGCCCTTTAACGTGAGCGAGGTCTGCTTATCGACCGTTGCGGTAACGCTCTTGGGCAGCTCGTACTTTATCGGGTGGGAGTAGCCGAGCGCCAGATTCACCACGCCGCCCTGCACATCGGCCTTGTAGCCGACCCCGACTATCTCAAGCCTTTTCTGGAAGCCCTCGTTCACGCCCTTGACCATATTGGCAATGAGCGTCCGGGTGAGCCCGTGGAGGGACCTTCCGGTCCTGGTCTCCGAGCCTCTCAGGACATGTATCTCCGAGCCCTTCACCTCGACCTTTACATCCGGGTTGACCGTAAGCTCAAGCGAGCCGGCGGGCCCAGAGGCCTTCACCTTGTTGTTCTCAAGGGCGACCTTCACGCTGGAAGGTATCGCTATCGCGCGTTTGCCTATTCTTGACATTTCAAAAACCCTTTTCTTCGTCTCTGGGATTTAGGTGCGGATAATTTAATAAATCGTGCAGAGGAGCTCACCGCCTATACCGAGCTCCCGAGCCTTCCTGTCTGTCATTACGCCCTTCGAGGTAGATACTATCGCCACGCCGAGCCCGTTCAACACCCTCGGTATCTCGTCTTTGCCGACGTAGATCCTTAAACCGGGCTTACTCACCCTTCTTATGTTGGTGATCGAGCTCTTCTTCGCGGGGGTGTATTTGAGCTGGATCTTAAGCCTCCCTTTGTTGTCTTCCTTAAAGTGGCTGAAGTCCTTTATGTACCCCTCTTGCTTCAATATCTTCGCGATCTCGGCCTTGAGGCCCGAGGCCGGGAGCGTCAGGTCCGCCTGCCGCGCCCTTATCGCGTTCCTTATCCTCGTAAGCAGATCTGCTATCGGGTCTGTCATCGACATTTTATGAAATCTCCGTTAATTGCTTTTGCTTTTTTAAAAAGCCTTTAAAAACCTACCAGCTCGACTTTATCATGCCCGGGAGATCGCCCCTCAGGGCCATCTTCCTAAGGCATATCCTGCACATGTCGAACTTGCGGTAATACGCCCTGCTCCTGCCGCATATCGGGCAGCGGTTGTAATCCCTCACCTTGAACTTATTCTTCCTTTTGGCCTTCGCTATCAGTGACTTTTTAGCCAATTAAAAACCTCCGTTTTAAGACTGCCTGAATCCTATTTTAGCCTTAGCCCCTGAAAGGCATCCCGAGATACTTAAGCAGGGCCTTCGCCTCTTCGTCGGTCTTGGCCGTCGTCGAGATGGTGACGTTCATGCCCCTTATCTTATCTATCTTGTCGTACTCTATCTCCGGGAATATTATCTGTTCTTTTATGCCTACGGTGTAGTTGCCCCTGCCGTCAAAGGACCTGTCGCCCATGCCTTTAAAGTCCCTGATGCGCGGGATGCTGAAGTTAACGAACCTGTCGAAGAACTCGTACATCTTCGGGCCCCTTAGCGTCACCATGCACCCTATAGGCATGCCGGCCCGGAGCTTAAAGGTCGCTATCGACTTCTTGGCCTTCGTGACGACGGGCTTCTGCCCGGTTATCATGGCGATATCACGGGTCGCCGCGTCAACTACCTTTATGTCCCTTACGGCCTCGCCGAGCCCGATGTTCAATACGATCTTCGCAAGCCTCGGCACCTGCATGACATTACTATATTTGAACTCCTTCATCATCGAAGGGACGACCTGTTTCTCGAAAATCTCTTTAATCCTTGCACTCATTTCTCGAGCACCTCTCCGCACTTTTTACAGTACCTTACCCTCTTGTCCGCGTCCATCTTTTTGCCCACCCGGACAGGGCCCTTGCACTTCTCGCACAGGAGCATGACATTGGAGATGGCGATAGGGCCTTCCTTCTCTATAATCCCGCCGTGCTTATACTTGGCGGACGGCTTCTGGTGGCGCTTTACTATATTGAGCTTCTCAACCAGCACCTTCCCCTTATCCGGGATGACCTTCATGACCTTGCCGGTCTTGCCTTTTTCCCTGCCGGCTATCACCATTATCTGGTCGTCTTTCCTTATCTTCAATGCCATCTTGGAAAACCCTTTTTTGGATTCGTAGTATTTAAAATAATTTTAGCGCGCCTGTTAAAGCACTTCGGGAGCTAATGAGACGATCTTCATGAACTTCTTGGCCCTAAGCTCCCTCGCCACGGGCCCGAATATCCTTGTGCCTATCGGCTCGTTGTCCTTGTTGATGATGACGGCCGAGTTCTCGTCGAACTTGATGTAAGAGCCGTCAGGCCGCCTGATTTCCTTAACGGTGCGGACGACTACCGCCCTCACAACATCGCCTTTTTTCACCTTTGCGTCGAATATCGCCTCTTTCACATTGGCGATTATCACGTCCCCTACCTCGGCGAAGAGCTTGTTAGAGGCGCCGACTACCTTTATGCAGGAGACCTTTTTGGCCCCGGAGTTGTCGGCAACCCTGAGTATGGAACGGATCTGTATCATCTCGCCTTCTCCAGTATTTCTTTAACCCGCCACCTCTTAAGCCTGCTTAAAGGGCGGGCCTCTACTATCATGACCTTATCGCCGGCGGCGCATTCGTTCTTCTCGTCATGGGCCTTGTACTTGACCCTCCTCTTTACGTACTTGCCGTAAAAGGGGTGCTTAGAGAGCCTCTCTATCGAGACGGTGACGGTTTTGTTCATCTTGGCGCCGCTTAAGACGCTGCCGATAAGGGTCTTTTTCTGCTTTTTTCCTTCAGCCATTTTACTTTCCCCTTTCCTTTTCGGCACGCAGGGTCTTAACCCTTGCGATATTCCGCCTTAAGGTGCGCAGGCTCAACGGGTTCTCGAGCTGGTTAGTCGTATGGCGCATGCGCAGGTTAAAAAGCTCTTTTGAGAGCTCCGCCTCTTTCGTCTTCATCTCCTCAAGGGTCATATCCCTTATTTCAGCCGGTTTCATATAACTTCCCTCTGGATGAACTTTGTCGGTATCGAGATCTTGTGCGAGGCTAATCTGAAAGCCTCTCTTGCTATAGCCTCTGTCACGCCCTCCATCTCATAGAGGATCCTTCCGGGCTTAATAACAGCCACCCAGTCCTCGGGGCCGCCCTTGCCGCTGCCCATCCTTGTCTCGGCGGGCTTCTTTGTCACGGGCTTATCCGGGAAAATCCTTATCCATATCTTCCCGCCCCTTTTTATGTGGCGGGTCATCGCGATCCTCGCGGCCTCTATCTCCCTTGTGGAGAGCCAGCCGCACTCGGTGGCCTGAAGCCCGTAGTTGCCGAAATCGAGCGCCGAGCCGCGTGTGGCAAGGCCCCTCCTCTTACCCCTCTGGTGCTTCCTGAATTTTACCTTCTTTGGCATTAACATAATAATCCACCTATTCCGAACGCCGGATGCCCGGCGGTACTTTTACTATTGGGCCGCAGCCTCTTCAGCCGCCTTTGGCGGAGCAGCGACCTCGCCCTTGTATATAAACACCTTTACGCCTATTATCCCGTAAGTCGTGAGCGCCTCCGCCTGCCCGTAGTCTATGTCGGCGCGAAGCGTATGTAGCGGGACCCTTCCCTCCCTGTACCACTCGGACCTCGCTATCTCAGCCCCTCCGAGCCTGCCAGCGCACATTATCTTTATGCCCTTGCCGCCCATCCTTAAGGTGGTTGTCACGGCCTTCTTCATCGCCCTCCTGAAGGAGACCCTTCTTTCGAGCTGCAGAGCGACGTTCTCGGCTACAAGCTGGGCGTCGGTATCGGGCTTCCTGACTTCGACTATCTCCAGCTCAACGTCCCTGCCCGTAAGCTTGGAGAGCTGCTTTTTCAGCACATCTATCTCGGCGCCGCGCTTACCGATGACTATGCCGGGCCGCGCAGTCCGTATTATGACCTTTACGGTATTCGCGGTCCTTTCTATCTCTATGGAGGAGATGCCAGCGTGGAAGAGCTTCTTTTTGACGAAGCCCCTGATCTTCAGGTCTTCGTGGACGAAGAGAGCGTAGTTCTTCTCGCCGTACCATCTCGAATTCCAGCCCTTTGAGATACCGAGCCTAAAGCCTATTGGATGAACCTTCTGACCCAAAAAATGCCTCCGTTAGATTCTTTGTTTTTTTCCCTGATATAAATCAGTTTTATGTAAACGCCTTTGGCAGACCGGATTATCTCTCGGCCAATACTATCGTTACGTGGCTCGACCTTTTCCTTATCAGCGCGCCCCTGCCCATCGCCTTTGAGTATGTGCGCTTCATGGTCGGGCCAGGATCCACAAACGCGCTTTTAACATAGAGCTTGTCGACGTTCAGGTTCTTGGTATTCTCCGCGTTCGCCATTGCGCTCTTTACGACCTTGGTGATGTCGCGGCTTACGGCCTTTGTGGTGAAGCTCAATATCGTAAGCGCGTCATCGACCTTCTTTCCCCTAATCAGATCGACTAAGAGCCTTGTTTTCTGCGGGGAGGTCTTCAAATATTTTGAGATAGCCTTAGCTTCCATCTTTTATCTTCCTTTAAATGCCGCTTTGATTATTTACGGCCAAAAAATTTTTTATCCCTTGGGGCCCGCGACCTTCGCCTTCTTGATCCCTGAATGGCCGTGGAACGTGCGTGTCGGCGAGAACTCCCCGAGCTTATGTCCCACCATGTTCTCCGTGACGAATACCGGG
>JAUSLB010000247.1 GCA_030646655.1 Deltaproteobacteria bacterium
GCGTTTCAGCGGATATCGCCGAAGAGGGGATAAAGGTAATGCAGGACGAGCTAAAGGGGCTTACCAACGAGTTCGAAAGGCTCATCAGGATATACGAAGACAACCCTTCCCTCGAGGACAGGGTTTACGGCACAGGGATACTTACGCCTGATGTTGCAAAGGAGATCGGCGCGGTAGGCTTCGTGGGCAGGTCGAGCGGGCAGAGGTGCGATGCAAGGACTCAAAGCCCGTGGCCCCCTTACGATGAGATTATCCCGAACCCGCCGCTCCTTACCTCAGGCGATGTCCACGCCCGCACATGGGTGAGGATCGAAGAGGTGAGGGACTCGATAAGGCTCATCAGGGAGATGCTGGAGAGCCTCCCTGAAGGGTTTATAAGCATAGACTGCCCGGCGCCGCAGCCGGGGATCTCCGGGTTTTCAGCGGTTGAAGGCTGGAGAGGGGAGATAATCTACTGGATACAGGCAGGGCCTCAGGGCGAGATTAACCGCGTCATGGTAAGGGACCCTTCGAGCGTGAACTGGCTCTCCATAGAGCAGGCGATAAAGGGCAACATCGTCCCGGACTTCCCGCTGTGCAATAAGAGCTTTAACCAGTCCTATTCGGGCCACGATTTATAAAGAGGGAATGGATGTTAAGGATACTCCACCAGATATTCCGCACCGGCATCGTTACCGAGAAGCTCCCGCCCGCGGAGGAGGGGAAGGTTACGATAAAAGGCGGCCTGCTGGATGAAGAGGTGATGAGGCGCTTCAGGCGCTCCATTACCATAAGGTTCGTTGACGCCGGGTCGTGCAACGCCTGCGAGCTCGAATTGCAGGCCGTAAATAACCCGGTCTATGACAGCGAGCGGTTCGGCATTCATTTTACCGCGTCCCCGAGGTTCGCCGATATGCTCCTCGTCACCGGGCCTGTGTCAAGGAACATGGAGGTGGCGCTGAAAAGGACATATAACGCGATACCTACCCCCAAGCTCGTGGTCGCTATGGGTGATTGCGCCTATAACGGGGGGATATTCGGGCAGAGCTACGCCTCTTTAGGAGGGGTGGGGAACATAATACCTGTCGACGCCTACATCCACGGCTGCCCGCCGTCGCCGGCTGATATACTCAATGGGATACTTGTTGCGATAAGACGGGTGGAGGCAAAGAAATAATTACGGCTCGTAAGTAAATATTACAGGAAATCCCTCCTGATTTAAAACAGTCCCTGTTTAAGCCTTTACTATCTTCCTGCTGTTAATCCCGGCTGTGGCGTTCCTCGTATCTACTACAAGCCGGCTGTTGTCGACTATCCACTTGTAATCATAGGAGCTGTGGTCCGTGGCGATGAGGGCGCAGTCGTATCTTTTGATCGTCCTTGCGTTGAGCGGGGTCGAGCGCATGTTAAAGCCCTTCCTCTTGCTCACGGCAACAGGGATGAAAGGGTCGTTGTAATCGACCTTGGCGCCTTTCTCTTTTAATATCCTTATAAGCTCAATGGAAGGGGATTCCCTCATGTCATCCACGTTCTTCTTGTAGGCTATGCCCAAGACGAGTATCTTTGAGCCCTTAAGGCTTTTGTTCCTCTCGTTCAACGCCTCCATCACCTTCTGCGCCACATAATACGGCATATTGGTATTTATCTCGCCTGAGAGCTCGATAAAGCGAGTTGAAAAATCATACTCCCGCGCCTTCCATGTAAGATAGAACGGGTCTATGGGTATGCAGTGGCCTCCGAGCCCCGGCCCCGGATAAAAGGCCTGAAATCCGAAGGGCTTTGTCTTGGAGGCCTCTATCACCTCCCAGATGTCTATCCCCATCCTGTCGCAGAGCATCTTAAGCTCGTTTACGAGGGCGATATTGACGGAGCGGTAGATGTTCTCGAGGAGCTTTGACATCTCGGCGGCTTTAGTCGAGGACACGGGTATTACCCTGTCGACTATCCTTGAATAGAGCGCGCGCCCGGCCTCAAGGCAGTTCTTTGTGATCCCTCCGACTATCTTCGGGGTCGTCTTGGTGTCGAAATCCTTCCTCCCCGGGTCTTCGCGCTCAGGCGAGAACACGAGGAAAAAGTCTGTCCCTGCCTTTAAGCCCTTTTCCGTAAAGAGGGGAAGAAGTATCTCCTCGGTAGTGCCGGGGTATGTAGTCGATTCAAGGGATATCAGAGTGCCGGGCCTCAGGTGTTTCGCTATCTCCTTCGCGGCATCCTCTACATACGAAAGGTCCGGCTCCCTCATCCCGGATAAGGGCGTAGGCACGCAGATTATTATCGCGTCAGCCTCTTTAAGCCGGGACAACTCCGAAGTGGCGATGAACGACGGGACCTTCTTTTTTATGAAAGAGGAGACCTTCGAGTTGGGGATATGCTTTATGTAGGACTTTCCTTTATTAAGGAGGGCTATCTTTCCCGGGTCTATGTCAAAGCCTATAACCCGGAAACCCTCCTCGCAGAACCTCAATACTATCGGGAGGCCCACATAGCCGAGCCCTATGACCCCGATCCTCGCTTTTTTATTTTCTATAAGCCTTTTTAAGCGGCTTAGCTGCGGCATCAATCAGACCTCCGTGAAGATAATGCGCAATCATACTATTTTATCCGCACCGGGGTCAATATCTTCTGCTTGTGAATCGCGCGGGGCTTGAAAATTACGCGCTTACAAGGAGGGCGACAGGGAAACTGCTTAATCCCTCATTGAGGGTTCAATTCCCCGAAGCTTGCTTCGAGATTTTTTCAGCAGAGAGGTCTTCGATACTCCGCAGCTTGCTGCGGGGAGGTTCATTGCTTTTCCGGCCGGAAGCGTCCTGTTCCTTAAGACCTCCTGCGTAAAGACATCCCTCCACGAAACGCTCGATGGATTAAGGGTCAGGAGAGCAGGTAAATTCAATTACCCCGCCATAAATGGCGGAGATTGTCGGCAAGGTA
>JAUSLB010000271.1 GCA_030646655.1 Deltaproteobacteria bacterium
TCCGTCATTTATGGCGGAGAATTTTAACTTAGCCTTCGCATTCAGTCAAGCCCGGCGCTATGTTTGAGGCCTTATGTATATCCTCGCGTCTATCGCGACACAGCCCCTGCCATCCTCAAGCACGAGCAGCGGGTTTATCTCCATCTGGTCTATCTCCGGGAAGTCCTCGATAATAGCCGAGAACCTTAGGAGCGTCTCTTTCAAAGCGCCTACATCCCCCGGAGGCCTGCCCCTCCACCCCGTAGGGAGCGGGAAGCTCTTTAACTGATCGAGCATCCTTCCGGGGACGAGGTCCCTCAATGGATGTATGGAGAACGCGACGTCCTTTATAAGCTCTACCTGAATGCCGCCGAGCCCGATCATCACGAGGGGGCCGAAGAGCGGGTCTATGGACATGCCTACTATCATCTCCTGAGCGCCTTTTATCATCGGCTGGATGACGACGCCCTCCATCTTAGCGGCCAGCCCCGCGGAGCCTATCTTGAGCTTCATATCCATGAAGGCCCTCTCCTTTTCTTATCGTCAGTCCTTATCGGGCGTATCCGCAGGCTCTGCCCGTTACGGAGTATGACCTCTATAGATTCCTCAAGCGCATGCTTTTTCTCAACAGCCATAATCCACTCCTTTTCATGATAATATAAAGTGTCGCCTTCTTTTGGAAAAAAAGCAACCCCCGCCGCAAAAATACCTTTGATAACAGGAGGGGCTCGATTATAATGAGCCTCTTTAAGGGGATAATAGATGGAAATAGCCGTAATAAACAGGTCCTCCCGGATACTCTCGGGCCACTTATGGGTCTTCTCCAACGAGCTCGCCCAAAGCCCCAAGAGGTTTCTTCCCGGCGCATTGGTCGAGCTATGTGACAGGAAAAACACTTTTTTGGGGATTGGCTATGTGAACCCTCACTCCCTCATCTCCATAAGGATACTTACGAAAGACAGGGAGGAGATAGATAAGGGGTTCTTTAAAAAAAGGATCGCCGGCGCGCTTGAGTACAGGAAGAGGGCCGTTAAAGACAGGAGCTCCTTCAGGGCCGTCTACAGCGAGAGCGATCTGCTTCCGGGGCTAATTGTGGATAAGTTCGGCGACTGTCTGTCAGTCCAGCTCCTCACACTCGGCATGGATGTAAGGTCGGAAATGATAATAGAGGCGCTCGACGAGGTATTGTCGCCAAAGACTATAGTATTGAGGAACGACAGCTCATCGCGCGCGCTCGAAGGCATTAAGCTCGAAAAAAAGATCGTAAAAGGGGAGATTAGCCATGACAAGCTCCCGCAAATCCGGGAGGGGAATATCGTCCTTGAGGTAGACCCCCTTGCGGGGCAGAAGACCGGGTTCTTCCTCGATCAGGCCGAGAACAGGGCCTTGTTCGGCTCGCTCGCTGGAGAGGGAAAGGGGCTCGATCTTTTCTGCTACACGGGCGCATGGTCCGTAAAGATGGCCGAGGCAGGGGCAAAAACGACAGGGGTCGATTCTTCAGAGGCCGCCGTAGAGCAGGCCAAGAGGAACGCTCAGATTAACAGCCTCTCTTCAAAATGCTTATTCATAAAGGCCGATGTCTTCGATTTCGCGAAGGAAGAGCTTTCAAAAGGCAGTGTTTATGATTTCATCGTCCTCGACCCTCCGGCCTTCGTAAAATCAAAGGCGAATTTAAAGGAAGGGCTCAAGGCATACAGGGTGATGAACTCCATCTGCATGAAACTCCTTAGAAAAGGAGGCCTGCTTGCCACCTCCTCATGCTCGTTCCATGTGGACAGGCTCACATTCCTTGAGATACTGCGCTCCGCCGCAAAGGACGCCAACAGAAGCTCAAGGATTATCGAGGTCCGCTCTCAGGCAAAAGACCACCCTATATCGCTACAAGTGCCTGAGACTGAGTATTTGAAGTGTGTGATAATGGAGGTGGGTTAGGGGTTTTTCAAAATGCCTTTTTGCGCCCCCGGGCTTTTTTTGGGCTTCCGCCGAATGAACCCGCCGAACCTTCCCCAAATACCCTTCTGACCCGCTCACCGACCCTATGCAAGCTTAAGCCTATGCCCTGATATCAAAAATGTCTTAAAGTGGCTTATAAAAGAAATCCTATAACCGATTGTTTGAAAAAACTTTTACCCTATCATCATCAGCCACACCCAGTAAACCAGCACATTCAATATCGTAAGCGGCGCGCCGACGGATGCGAACTCTAAAAAAGTCAGCGTATGCCCCCTTTTCTCAGCGTTCTGGATCACTATTATATTGCTTGCCGCCCCGAGTATGAGAAGGTTCCCGGCTATCGTAGAGCCCGCGGCCAAAGCCATCAGGCTCCCTGACCCGGCGTCTATATGCTTGAGCAAGGGGAGGTATAGCGCCACGAACGGGACATTCGACAACAACTGGCTTACAAGGACGCTGATTATCAAAGTAACGCTTACCGAGGACATGCCGGTGCCAAAGCCGTTCATCGCCGATTGAATGAACCCGCTCTCCCAGACGCTTTCCATCAACACGAACATAGCGGCGAAGAATATGAGCGTATGCCAGTCGATATTTCTTAATATCTTAAGCCTTTTGGGGCTGAAGGCGATTATAGGCAGCGCGGCCAAAAGGGCTATGTATGTAAGCCTGAAATCAATTGCCTTCCAGAAAAAGATCGC
>JAUSLB010000272.1 GCA_030646655.1 Deltaproteobacteria bacterium
CGTTGCCTTTCCAAAAACCCAAAGGTCTTTAATGCCAAAGGTCTATCACCTCGACCTCGATAAAAAGCTCATCAAGGGCGCGAAGGTCGCGCTCCTGCCCGGCGACCCGGCGCGGTGCGAGAAGATAGCCGGGGCCATTTCAAAAGAATACGGCGGTAATTTTAAAAAGATAGCCTCGAAGCGCGAGTTCACCACCTGCCTTGCGGATGTTTCAGGCTCAAAGGTGCTTGTGACCTCGACCGGCATAGGCGGGCCATCGACCTCCATAGCCATAGACGAGCTCGCCCAGCTCGGGGTGACCACATTCGTAAGGGTAGGCACGACAGGGGCCATACAGGACTATATAAAAAACGGCGACTGCGTGATAACTACCGGGTCAGTGAGGCTTGACGGCGCCTCCACCCACTACGCGCCGATAGAATACCCGGCTGTGGCGGACTTCAATGTAGTTAAGGCCCTTATCGAAGGGGCGAGAAAGGCGGGCATCGCCTTCCATACGGGCGTTACCGCCTCGTCAGACACCTTCTATCCGGGCGAGGAGAGGAAGGACTCCTTCATGCAATATGTTTTAAGGAGGTTCAGGGGCGCTACAGCGGAGCTAAAGGCCCTCCATGTCCTCAACTACGAGATGGAATCCTCGACTGTATTGACCTTGACGGCCTCGATGGGTTTGAAGGGCGGATGCGTTACAGGCGTAGTGAACAAGGGCTCGACTGGCAAGATTACCCCGGAGGCGTTAAAGAAGGGCGAGCAGAGCGCTATAAGAACCGCCGTAAACGCTCTTAAGCTCCTCACATCGGGGAGGTAAAATCAGAGGAGTTTTTAATTCAACAGGATGTTGAAAAAGTCCTTCCATGGCTTTTTCAACAACGAAGACTTGGCCGGGCTGCCTCCGTCCAATCCTTACAAATTGCTCGGCTTTTCAAGTCTCGCAATTTGGTCATCCATCCATGGATTGCTTTAGCAGGTTTTTTTTCAACAACCTGCTAAAGCAAAAATTTTTCTTATATAGTTTATATAAGACGGGACTGGAAAGTCCCGCCAAATCGAAAGCCGCTTATTCCCTATCGGGCTTATCTGACTATCTCTGGCGTGATCATCCACGCAACCGCCCACCCGGCCTCCTTCCTCCTCAGGCATACTACAGAGCCCATCCTGAAGTCGATTATGGACTTATCGCTGTCCCCTGCAAGGAGGAGCGCCGAAAGCCTTCCCAGATGAGGCATATGCCCAACGAGCATAAGGTTTCCTTGGGCCCCTTCGACCCTTTCACGCCATATATTCGGATCGTCCATAGGCGAAAGCCCGTCTTTTTGGGAGGCGCTGCATTTTAAGCGGCGCGAAAGAACCTCGGCTGTCTGAAGGGCCCTCTTCTTCCCGCTATGGAACGCCTCGGCCGCTTTAACCCCTGAGGCCTTTAAGAACGCCGCCGCCTTTTCCATGTCATTAAACCCCTTGTCCGTAAGCCCCCTTTCGGGGTCTTCTTCTTCGCTCTTTGCCTCGGCGTGCTGAACGAGATAGACCTCCATTCCGGCCTCCTATTTCTCCTTCAATTTAAGCATAAGCCAGTTTTTATCCCCGAACCTTACAAGGGTGTAGCGGCCCGTCAGCTTTCCGCCCTTGAACTCAACCACTATCTTATCCTTTGCCCACGATTCGGCCTCGTACCTCCCGCTGTCCCATACCTCCACCGTCCCGGCGCCGTACTGGCCCTCTGGGATTACCCCCTCAAAGCCGATATAGCTTAGGGCGTGGTCTTCGGTTTCGACCGCAAGCCTCTTTATCCCTGATTTTTCAGGCAGGCCCTTCGGCACGGCCCAGCTCTTCAACACCCCGCCGTATTCAAGCCTTAAGTCGAAATGAAGGCGCGTTGCGCTGTGCCTGTGGACGACGAATCGGAGCATTAAGGGGTCTCTCCTTAGGTTGACAGGGCCGAATAAAATGGTATCTTTAAATTATACCCTGCCTTGCAGTTTTTTAGATTAAAATTCAGGTGGAATATGCGGAATACAGCGATATCACTCCTCCTCTTAATTATCCTTGCGGTCTTTGCGGGCTGCGCCCCTGTCATCTCCGAAGAGGCGCTCAAGGACGTTGACAGGGAGATAAACCTCGGGGACGTGATAAAGGACCCTGAAGGCTACGCGGGAAAGGGCGTCGTCTTCGGAGGGACTATTATAAGTGCAGAGAACCTCGAGAACAGGACTATCCTCGAAGTCATCCAGCATGGCATGAACTCCCGGCTCAACCCCGTCTATACCGAGGAATCAGCCGGGAGGTTCCTTGTTGATTTTCCGGGCTTTAAAGACCCGGCGATCTATGCGAACGGCAAGAGGATAACCGTAGCGGGGAAGATAAAGGGGGTTGAGGAAAAAAAGCTCGGCAAGGGGACTTACAGATACCCTGTAGTAGAGCCTAAGGAGCATTACCTCTGGCCGAGGCAGGGCTACGGCGAGCCCTCGATAGGAATAGGGTTCGGAATAGGCTATACTCATATTGATTAGCCCTCCGCATTCTAACAGGATGCGGAAAAAGTCCGTCCCGGCCTTTTTCCGCTACGGCTTAGCCGAAGTGTATTCGGCCAAGCCTCACAAATTGCTCGACTTTTCAGTCTCGCAATTGCACAATCCATAGGACTGGATTGTGGCTGGCAAGGAAAATTACATTTATATAGCTCGCCTTGTCACTTCGTGAGCCGGCGAGCACCCAGAGGCAATCCGTCCATGGATTGCTTAGCCGATTGTCCTAAGGAAGGCATCTACCATCTTCGGGTCGAACTGCGTGCCCGAGCACCTCTTAAGCTCGACTATTATCTCATCCATGGGCCTTCCCTTTCTGTACGGCCTGTCGGCGCCCATCGCGTCGACTGTGTCCGCCACAGTAAGTATGCGCGCCATCAGGGGGATATCCTCCCCCTTAATCCCCTCGGGGTAGCCCGTCCCGTCGAAGCACTCGTGGTGGTGTTTTATCGCAGGTATTATGTCCCTCATCTGCCTTATGGGGGAGAGTATGTCCGCGCCCTTCTTCGGGTGAAGCTTGATTATCCCCACCTCGTCCTCGGTGAGCTTGCCCGGCTTATCGAGTATCGATTCATAGGTGCCGAGCTTGCCTATGTCGTGAAGGAGGCCTGAGAGCTCGAGCCTCTTTAATTCCTCCTCCTTAAGCCCCAGCTCCCTGCCTATCTGCATGGATATCTTCGTGACCCTCTCGGAATGGCCGCCTGTCCACGGGCTCTTGGCGTCTATGGCCTCGGATAGGGTCTTGACGATCCCGAAAAAAAGCCCTTCGAGGTCTGAAAGAAGCCTTGAGTTCTCAAGCGCGACGCCTATCTGGGACGCGAGCTTCTCGAGGATGTTCAAGTCCTCGGGAGTGAAGGCCGAGGGCCTCTTGGCCCCGATGTTAAGTATCCCTATTACCTCGCTTTTCACCACGAGCGGGACCCTTATGTGAGAGACAAAGCCTTCTTTAAGGAAGTCTGCCTCAAGCGGCAGAAGGTTTTTAAGCTCCTTTGTGTTCGCCGCGTACTGCGGCCTTCCGGTCTTAACGACATCCGTAGCGCTGGTATCGCCGAACGGGATGAAGGAGCCTTTTTTCAGAATGGCGGGCCCAAAGCCGGCGGCATAGGTGAAGCCGCCCCTCTCCGCGTCTATCAACGCCACCGTCGCCCTCTCGCAAAAGACTATCTTCGCCACCATCCTTGTGGCTATCTCGAGTATCTCCTGAGGCTGGATGGTCGAAAGGATCGCCGTGTCTATCTCGTGCATCGTCTGGATCGTCTCGACCTTGCGGGAAAGCTCCATGGCGCTGTCGATGGATTCCTTATAAAGGCGCGCCTCGTCAAGGGCTGTTGAGACCTGAAAAGAGATCCCGTCCATGACCTCCCTGTCCCTTTGAGAGAACCCGCCTGAGTACCTCTCGGCCCCGGTATACAGGCATGCGAGGAGCCCGAGAAAATCCTCCTTGCCTATGAGCGGGATGACGACAACCGTCTTTAGCCCGTCAACCCACTTAAAGACGCCGGGGTTAGGGGTGGGCTTGACCCCTGCCGCATACGCGCCGAATTTTTCAGACAGCCCAGCTGGCTCAGGGCCGAGATTCTCCGCCACAGGCCCCTTCGACTCGAAGGCCTTCTTTACGAAGGGTGTCTTGAGATCTATCGCCTCCACCCTGAAGAACGGGACCATGTTTTGCGTAAGCCCCGCCCCCTGCGAGGGCTGAAGCGTCTTGTTTTCCCTGTCACAGATATAAGACAGGCTTATATCGCAGCGCATTATGCTCCGAAGGCATCCGGCAACCTGCGCCATCAGCCTGTCTATGTCGGTAGTGTGCGCGGTGGCGTTGGCTATCATCAGGAGATGCTTATTGAGATCCATCTCCTCCTTAATCTTTTCCTCTGCCTTCTTCTTCTCCGTTATGTCGCGGAATATCCCGAGCATAAGCTCTTTCCCGCCGATATTCACCTTCGAGCCGCTAATGGTGACCGGGATGACCGTCCCGTCATTACGGACCATCTCGCCGTCGAAGTCCGCCTCGCGCCCCCTCTTAACGTGCTCGGCGAACCGCCTCCTGTACTCCTCCTCCTTATCCGGAGGATGGAACCCGCTCTGGTGCATGCCGATTATCTCGGCCCTCGGGCGGCCGAACAGCTCTTCGCCCTTTTTGTTCGTCTCGATTATCCAGCCGTTTAAGTCCGCGAGGAAGGCCGCGTCGTTCAGGTTCTCGAAAAGGTGGCGGTATTTGTCCTCGGAAGCCTTAAGCGCCTCCTCGGCCATCTTCTCTACGGTTATATCCTCGATCACATGGACGAAGGAGTTCTCCCCTTCCTCCTGTATGGAGAAGAACTTGACCTTGTATGTCTTATTGAGGGAGGGTAATGTTACGATCTCCTCTTCCTCCTGCTTGCCCTGCAGCTTTATAGTCTTCGTGCAGGCGAGGAAAGGCCCTTCCATCTTCGGGAAGACCTCGTAGTAAGGCCTGCCGATGATCTCCTTGAAGGGCAACCCGGCGGCCTCTTTATAGGCCCTGTTGCACCTAATTATCCGCATCTCCCTATCGTGGATAAAAAGCATATCCGAAATCGAGTCGAAGGCCGCCTCCCAGTCCTTCTTCGCCTTCGCGAGCAATGCCGTGCCCTCGTTTGTGTCTTCCAGCAGGAAGAGCATCGCCTTGCGGGTCTCCTCGAGGTCGCGCCCGCGCTGCTTCGCCGTCTCGATCTCGGATTTCAGCCGGCCTATCTCGGCCTCCAGCCCGGCTCGCTCGTCCCTTTTATCCATCTGCCCGCCCCTGAAGACTGACTCCCTACAGCAAGCCGCAGGGAATCTTCGAAATATAATGGATCAACTTTTCCTGTACTCGTCCGCCAACCCCGCATCAAGCTGCGTGGTTAGGCTATCAGCGCATTTTCAATTTAGCAGGCTGTTGAAAAACAGCCTGCTAAGGCAATCCCCATACTGTGGGGATTGCTTGCCTCTGAATGCTCGCCGGCTCACGAAGTGATAAGGCGAGCTATATCAATGAAAGATTTCCTTGCCAGCCACAATCCAGTCCTGTCAACGGATTGTGCAATTGCGAAACTAAAAAAGCCGGGCAATTTGTAAGGTTTGGACGGAGGCTCTCCGGCCAAATCGCTGTTGAAAAAGTCCAGGACGGACTTTTTCAACATCCTATTAGACCCTTTTAGTAAGCTTTCCCATCCGTCCTTCCAGTTCCAACACCTTGTCTTTTAATTCCTTAAGCCTGAACTCCCTGTTTATAGTCGCCTTCCTGAACCGCTCAAGCTCCTCTATCCTCTGCTTAAGCGCCTCCTCCGCGAGCTTACGCTCGGTTATGTCGGTTATCATGCCGAGCGCGCCCGAATACTCTCCGTCCGGGCCGGTTATCGGGGCAGTCGATACTATGGCCCATAGCTCCGTTCCGTCTTTCCGCAGGAACCTAAAATCGTGCTGCTCCTTTATGCCTCTGTGCCTGCGCTCTATGTACGCTTGCGCGCTCTTTACAGCCTCTTGGTCCATGAAGTCGAAAAAGGGCCTGCCTACTATCTCCTCAGGCGCGACCCCGAGCATCTCCGCCATCCTGTTATTGGCGAACGCCGTCCTGTTGGATGCGTCTATCACCCAAATCCCTTCTTCGGAGGTCTCGATTATCTGCCGGTATTTTCCCTCGCTTTCGGCAAGGGCCCTTTCAGCGGCCCTCCTCTTTTTCATGATTATCTCTGAGTAGGCCCCGAACCCGATAAACAAGAAGACGATGACAATGCGCATCCACGCCTCATGGATATTGGGGTAGAGTAATTCAGTAAAGAGATCATGATCTTCGAATACATAGGCGTGCATGGCTGATTCGAGGAGCCAGAAAATTATCGAGAGGATTATTCCGATGAGGATGAATTCGTGGGGGTAAGCGGTTATTTTGCCTTTATGACCCATCAGGAGGGCTCGCTTTAATTAGGAGTAGGAGCTTACATAAGAAAGTTTGGTTTCTTCAACGGTTTCTGAAATATCATAGAGTGAATCTCAATGAACCGCCCCGCAGCAAGCTGCGGTGTATCACCTCAAACCTTCCCCCATCAAGGCGGAGGGATTTTATAAGGAACCCTGTAGCAAGCTATAGGGAACCACAAGTTAAATTTTAGTCTAAAAGCGCAATGGGATGCCGTCGAGGTGAAAAAGATGGGTGCGTCTTCGGTGCGGGTTGATCCTGATCTATACTTCCGCCTTTACTGAGCCTATCTCCTTTCTCATCGCCGCTATCGTTTTTTTGTAGTCGCCCGTGCCGAATATCCCTGAGCCTGAGACAAAGACATCGGCCCCGGCAAGGGCAACCTCTTTTATATTGTTTATCTTTATCCCCCCGTCAACCTCAAGCTCGATCGGTCTTCCGGCCTCCCCTATCATCCTCCTTACCGCCTCTATCTTCTTTAACGAGGAGGGGATGAAGCCCTGCCCTGAAAACCCGGGGTTCACCGACATTATAAGTATGAGATCGGCGTCCTCCATTATATCTTCGAGCGTATTTACGGGGGTCGCGGGGTTGATCGACACCCCTGCCTTAAGGCCTTTATCCTTTATCATCTGCACGGCCTTATGGAGGTGCCTCGCGGCCTCGACATGGACGGTTATGATCGAGCTCCCGGCCCTGGCGAAGTCTTCTACATACTTCTCAGGCTCGTCTATCATAAGATGCACGTCTAAAGGGAGCGCTGTAGCCCTCTTTATCGCCTCGACTACGAACGGCCCTATGGTGATGTTCGGGACGAAACGGCCGTCCATCACGTCTACATGGACATAGTCCGCGCCAGCTTCCTCTATGGCCTTCAGCTCTTTTCCGAGGCAGGTGAAATCAGCTGAAAGTATTGACGGCGATATCTTCATTTAAGCCCTTAAGGTCGATTTTCAAGTCATTTTTACCAGATTTCAAGCCTCTTGTCCAAGCTTTTCAGCAGTATAAGGGGCTTTTGCATGTTAATACCTGCTCAGCCCTCGTCCCCGACCTATAGACAGTGACTCCCTTGCACCCGAGCCTGTAGGCACGGAGGTAAGCCTGCCTCACGTCTTGAGGAGTCGCGTCCGGCGGGAGGTTTATGGTCTTAGATACCGCGTTATCGGTATACCTCTGGAAGGCGGCCTGCATCCTTATGTGACCTTCGGGCGGGATGTCGAAGGCCGTTACGAAAATCTCCTTTATATGCTTCGGAACTTCCTTCCTCTCCTTTATCTCCTTGCCCCGCGTGATGAAATCAATGAAGTCGTCGCTGTAGAACCCTTCCTCTTCGGCGGCCTCGGCGATAAGGGGATTAACCTCAGGTATCTTAACCCCGTTCAATACCTGCCTCGTATAGCTTAAAGAATAAAAAGGCTCTATCCCTGAGGAGCATCCCGCTATTATGCTCAATGTCCCTGTAGGCGCGATCGTCGTTACCGTCGCGTTCCTTACGGGCTTTACCCCCGGCTTGTCGAAGACCGACCCTTTTATATTCGGGAACGGCCCCCTCGCCTCCGCGAGCCTTCCGGATTCGTCCCAGCCGGTCTGGCTCATGAACTTCATCACCTCTTCGGCTATCTCGTAGCTCCGCTCGCTCGCGTAGGGGACCCTAAGCCTTACGAGCATATCCGCAAATCCCATGACGCCGAGGCC
>JAUSLB010000276.1 GCA_030646655.1 Deltaproteobacteria bacterium
CACCTTAAGCCTCGCGGGGGCGCCATAAAGCCATGAGCCTACTCCATCAGGCCTTAAAAAAGCTCGAATCGCCCAAGCAAGACTATACCGCCGCGAATGCCGCCTTGCCACGGCCTGCAAAATGGGGAAAAAAGGTCATCATCTCCCTTTTGGCCGTTGCGCTCGCGTCTATTTTTCTTGGCGTTTATTTCTCCCGCGGTATAAAAGGAAAAGGGATCGAAGGAAATGAGGCCAAAGAGGTTAAGGCAGATGCCGCCCTCGCGCCTCAGCAGGCCATTGAGATAAGCGGACAGGCCCATAACGAGAGGGGTGTCTACCATTATAATCTCCTTCAGTTCAATGAATCCATTGATGAGTTCAAGAAAGGGCTCTCTCTTGAGCCTTCGAACAGCGCCCTTTACAATAACCTCGGGCTCGCCTATATGGGGGAAGGCAGGTATGATGAGGCTAAAGAGGCTTTCATACAGGCCTTGAAGCTCAAGCCTGATTACCCGGAGGCGCTAAATAACTACGGCGCGCTTATGGACAGGGAGGGCGGGCAGAAAAGGGCTGTAGGATATTTTAAAAAGGCCCTTGAATTAAGTCCCGGCTACGCCCACGCGCACCTTAATATGGCCATAGCGCTCGAACGGATGGAAGAATATGAGGCGGCTGTGAAGCATTACGAGGCCTACCTTAAGCTTAACCCTGATAAGTCAATGGACGATGACGTCAAAAAGAAGATCGCGCGCCTAAGCCTCTTTATCCAACGCCCGGGAAGATAACCTATGCTCTTCTCATCGAAAAGCCTTATAGGCATAGATATAGGCTCTTACTCAATAAAGATAGCCGCCTTTAACGGCAGGCCCGGCGCTTACGCTTTAAAGGCCGCTGCCTGCTTTAAGCTACCTTCGGAAGGGGGGCAGGCCGCCCCTATGGAGCCGGGCTTCTTATCCGGGATTATAAAGTCGCAGAAGATATCGGGAAGGACCGCATCAGCCTCCTTTACCGGCCACTCGCTTATATTCAAGCACCTTCACCTTCCTCAGATGCCCGAGAAGGACCTTAAGGAGGCCGTCAAATGGGAGGTAAGGAAAGAGATAGCGATTGACCCTAAAGACCTTATATCCGATTATGTGCTTTCCGGCAGTGGCAAGGACAAGACCCTTTCCATCATAGCCTTTGCCGCGGTAAGGAACGAGGTCGAGGGGCAGATGAGGCTCTTTAAGGAGGCGGGGCTTGAATTGAAGGTGCTGGAAGCCGTCCCTACGGCTCTATTATCGGCTTTTGACCTTAATAACGGCTGGGAAGCCGGGGTGAATTACGGGATGCTCGACATAGGCGATGGCAGGAGCACGCTCGCCGTATTAAAGGATAAAAGGCTCTCGTTCGTCCGCGAGATATCAATAGGAGGCAGAGACCTTACGAGGTCATTAGCCCAGGCGCTCAATATAAGCTACGAGGAAGCAGAGGAAAGAAAGATTCAAAACGGCCTTAAAGAGGGCGATAAGGCCGCCGTAAAGGCGCTCTCAGCCCCTCTTGAGAGGCTCTGCACAGAGATACACCGGTCTTTCGACTACTATCATGCGCAGTTCAGGGAAGGGAGCGTAACTAAGCTCTTCTTATCGGGCGGCACGGCAAGGATGGTCGGCATAGAAGGGTTTATAACGAACTTGACCGGCATACAGTCGTATGCAGACGACCCCTTAAGGAAGATAAAGATACCTAAAGGCATGGACAGGCAGGCCCTTGGAAGAATAGCCCCATGCCTGTCCATAGCCGCCGGCTTGGCAACAAGGGTTCCCTGATGATCAAAGGCATAAACCTCATACCCGATGAGATAAAGGACGAATGGAGGCTAAGGAAGTGGAGGAGGGCCTTTGTCCTCGCCGCAGCCCTCTATCTCGCTTTTCTCGGTGCGCTCTATTATAGCCAGTATTCGGTTGTAAGGGAGAGGAGGGCCGAGGAGATGGCGCTCCTTCAGGAGAAAGAGTCTTTCGCGGGCAAAAGCGCCGTATATCTGGAGCTGTCCAGAAAGATAAACGAGACACGGCTGGCTGAGGCTGACCTTAAAAAGAGGCTCAACGTGACGGAGGGCCTCGCTGAGATGAGGATTTCATGGTCAACCGTGCTTAAAAGGCTCAGCCGCGATGTCCCGCAGGGGCTGTGGCTTAAAAGCCTATCGACCTTGGACGCAGGGGGGGGCAAAAAGCTCCGTGTCCTCGGGAGCGCCTTATCCAACAGGGCAGTGGCTGATTTCATCTTTACGCTTGAGAACTCCGGGTATTTTGAGAACGTCGCCCTCTCATACACCCAGAAGAGGGACTTCGATTCCGGGACTGTTTATGATTTTGAGCTTAACGCCTCTTTAAAGAAGACCGGCGAGGTTATGTATGAATGGTGATATGCTTAAATCGCTCCAGTCCATAAACCTGCCTTTCCTCAAGAAGTTCAAGAGGGAATTTATAGCCGCGCTCGCGCTCATAGCCTTCTCATTCATATCCTATAAGCTCGTCTATCTCAGGAACATAAGCGAGATAGCCCGGACAGAGGCCAGGATAAACGGCGCGCGCTCCGATATTGAGAAGATAGAGGCCGAGACACGCGCGGCAGGAAACTTAAGTAAAACGGCGGCGGAAGCCGCGGCGAACCTAAAGCTCCTCGAAGAAAGGCTTAGGAGCCTTAAGGAGAGGCTCCCTTCTGACAAGCAGGTATCAAGGCTGTTATCCGAGTTCTCTGAGAACGACACGGGAAGGGGGATAAGGATAGTATCCATAAAGCCGCTCCCTCCCGAGGAGAAGGGAGCGCTCTCAAGGCTTCCTTTCCAGATAACTATGGAGGCACGGTTCATCCCGTTCGGGGACTACCTCGAGAGGGTAGAGAAGATGCCGAGGCTTATTATAGTCGATAACTTTATGATAGAGCCGAAGGAAGAGAACTCCGCTACGCTCAGGACTCAGGTTTATTTAAGCGCCTATATAATGAATTATGGCCATTAGAATAATCGATAAAATTTTTATTCCGGGCCTGGCGCTCTCTATTGCTCTCTTTCTCGGCCTTTTTATCTGTAGCCCTGCGTCTGCCGGGGAGTCTCTGTCCTATGCCGGGAAGCTCCCTCCGACCAAGTCCTTGCCCCTTACTTGGGGCAAGGACCCTTTCGTGCCAGCCTTAAAGACCGCCTCGGCCCCGCCCGATATGAAGCTCACAGCGATATTCCACAATTCCAAAAACCCCTCAGCCATCATTAACGACAGGATTGTCTATATAGGAAGCCTTGTTAAGGGACAAAAAGTTATTGATATAGACAGGACTCATGTTATACTTCAGGGTGAAAACGGCACGATAAAAATTGATATAGCGGAAATCCCGGAGCTACATAATGTTGACAGATAAAACTGGGCGTATCCTCTTGGTTCTATTGATGTTTCTCGCGCCGTCGGCCCTATTCGCCGAGACATCGGCGAACACGCTTGATGAAGAGAAAAGGCTTTTTTCCATTGAGGTCAGGGACGCTGAAATCTCCGACGTATTAAGGGCGCTCGCCCAGCAGAGCGGGCTTAATATAATACTTGGCGAGGGCGTTACAGGAAAAGTAAGCGTTAGCTTCAGGGACATCCCCTTCAGGGACGCCCTTGAGATGATAATAAAGGCTCACGGCCTTACATACACAATACAGAATAACGTCTTTTGGGTCGGGAAAAAGGTCGATCTCTCGGATGAGATGCGCTCTGAGATAGTAAGGCTCAACTACGCGGACCCCGGAAGCGCCATCCAGCAGTTAAAGGGCGTATTAAGCCCTGAGGGCACCGCGTTCGCTGACGCGAGGACGAACTCTATCGTATTAAGGGACCTGCCCAAGAACCTCGATAGGGCAAGGGACCTTTTAAAGGCCATAGACACCCAGACCCCTCAGGTCGAGATAGAGGCCCGGATAGTAGAGGCGAACAGCACTTTTACAAAGCAGCTCGGGATCCAGTGGGGCGCCACATACGCATCAGGCAGGGACTTTATAGGGGGGAGCGCCCTCCTGCCGACATCCACAGGGGACAGGAACTTCGCCGTGAACCTGCCCGTATCCTCCCCGACATCTGGTCTCGGCCTCATACTCGGCAACATCTCCCAAAAGGTATTCCTTGATTTAGAGCTTTCTGCGGCTGAGACAAGGGGCGAGCTGAAGATCGTCTCGAGGCCGAGGATCTCCACCCTTAATAACAAGCCGGCTACTATACACAGCGGCCTTACCTTCAGGGTGAAGCTGACTCAGGCCATAGTGACAGGCGGAGGTACCACAACTGCCACCGGTCTTGGGGGCCTTGAGCAGATAAAGACAGGCATAGACCTTACCGTAACGCCGCAGATAAATGCGGACGGGTTTATTGTATTGAACATAAGCACTACTAAGAGCGACCCTGATTTTTCCAGAACCGTTGACGGAATTCCGGGGGTGGCCGAGAAGAGCGCGTCAACCTTCGTTCTGGTAAGGGACGGTGACACCGTTGTAATAGGCGGGCTGTATAAGACGACCGCCTCGGAGCAGAAAGGCTCTGTGCCGTTCCTCGCTGATGTGCCTGTGCTCGGGTATCTTTTCAGGTCCGATTCCCGCGACAGCCAGCACGAGGAGTTGCTCGTCTTCATAACGCCTAAGATAGTCAAGCATGATTTAAATAATGCGGAGGTCGTCAATTGAGGGTTATTTTGGGGAAAAGCCGGTACCTGTTGCTCATATTCCTGCTCGCGCTGATCCCGGCGTGCGGAAATAAGAAGGAGGCGGGCGATTCCGAGGTGATCTCAAAGAGGGTAAAGATAGACCTTAAAGACGGCTCTGCCCCTGTTGACGGCTCTGTCCCTTCGGAGCTTCCGCCCCAGACTGAGGTTACGCCCCTGACAGCGCCAAAGCCCGCGGAGAGGGCCCTTCCTGAGAGGAAAGAGCCTGAGAAAAAAGAGGTCGCGGAGGCCCCGAGAAAGCCAGCCATAAAGATAGACCTTCAGGACGATAAAGAGGCTAAAAAGCCGGCTGTGAAGAAGGCATCAAAACAAAAGCCACAGGCCGGGAAAAAGGCTTCAGAGGTAATATTGTCCAAGTCCGTAGACAAGGCGGCGCTATCGAGGCCTTGGGCCTTGAACATCGCCTCGTTCCCGAGCATCATTGAGGCGCAGACCCTCACAGGCAAGCTTAAAAAGGCCGGGTACGACGCCTATATAACTGAATTTATGAAAAACGGCGTCAGGTGGCACAGGGTGCGGGTCGGCTTCTATTACACAAGGAATGAGGCGGCCGTTGCCGCGAAGGTTATAGGGAAAAAGCTCCATCTCCAGAGCCCGTGGATAGTCAAGGCCGAAAAGGAAGAGATTTTGGCAAGGGCAAGGCGTTAGACTTAATATATAATTTAAAAATCCTTTAAAAACAATGTCTTAAGCGTTCATTTCCTCAAAACTTCCTTGACTTAGCCTGTTTAAAGACCTTAAAATGGGTTGATACCGCGTTTTT
>JAUSLB010000280.1 GCA_030646655.1 Deltaproteobacteria bacterium
AACCTGTTTAAGCGCATAAGCGGCGCCATCCCCGAGAAGGCGTGGCTCCAGTCCATAAAGGACGACGGCACGCTCGTGGTATTAAAGGGCTATGCCGCAGACGACGAGATCGTCGCGGACTTCATGAGGGGCCTGCAGAGGAATAAAGAGCTCGGGTCAATAGAGCTCGAGATAGCCCAGAGGGCGGTGGAGAAAGAGACGGCCGTGGAGCTCGTAAGCTTTACCATAAGGCTTGAGAAGGAAAGGGAGAGGCCGGTACAGAGGGAGAAGAAATAATGGCGATACCCTTAAAGATAAACATAGATTCGATTATGAAGCTCCCGCTGCCCAAGAGGATGTTGGTCCTCGCGGCGGTGAATCTGGTCATCGTAGGGGCCGTCTACTGGTTCCTCATAGGGCCCAAATACTCCGAGGTAAAGGGCTTAAGGGGCACTCTGCAGGAACTCAACATAAAACTCAACGAGAACAGATTAATAGCCGCTGACATACCGAAATACCTCCAGGAAAAGGAGGAGATGGAGAATAAGCTTAAGAACGCTGTGGCCCAGCTCCCGAACGAAAAGGAAATCCCCGATTTAATCGACAGCATCAGCAGCGCGGGCGAGAAGGCAGGGCTAAAGATACTGATCTTCAGGCCCGGCAAAGAGGTCAAAAAGGGTTTCTACGCCGAGGTCCCCGTGAACATGTCGGTTGAGGGCAAGTTCGAGGGGCTCTTCGATTTCAGCGACAGGGTCGGCCGCCTGCCGAGGATAGTGAATATCTCCGGGATGGATATCACATCCACCGGCCACAGGAACCGGGTGCCGGTATTAAAGGCAAGCTTCGTGGCTACCACCTTCAGGTTCATCCCTACCCCGGCCGACGGAGCGCAAGGAGCGCAAGGAGCGCAAGGAGCGCCTAAAAAATAATGGCAAGAATCTTTAAGATATCCCTTCTGGCATTATTGTTTGCCTCCCCGCTTTTTCTGGCCTCCTGCAAGAAAGAGGAGCCTCAGCAGGTCTCAGCCCCCGCGGTTAAAAAGGCCCCGGCGGTTCAAAGTGCCCCGCAGGCCGCGGGCGGCATTGACATAGCCGCCAAGCCAGACACCACCATCGACGCCCGGCACCGCAATCCCTTCCAGAGCCATCTCATCCTCATGAAGGGCATAGAGGGCCCCAAAAAGGTCAGGGGGCCGATAGAGTGCTGCGATCTTACCCTATTCAGGCTCGTCGCCGTAGTGGCAAGCCCTGAGAGCTCCTTCGCCTTAGTTCAGGCGCCGGACGGCAAGAGGTATGTGGTAAAGAGGGGGGACATCATAGGATCGAGGGAAGGCCGGATAATAATGATCGAGCCGAGGTCGATAACCGTAAAGGAATACAACAAAGACGAGAACGGAAAAGTCATCTCTTCCGAGGACATAGAGATTAAGATCCCGGCTGAAAAAGAAGCACCCCAGAGGCGCTGAGACGCGTTCTGTTTTTTTTTGTTTTAAAAATTCGCCAAACAAGCGATTGAGATTGCAGGAGGTCTCTATGCACATTTTCGATAACCGGTTCAGGCACGCTCTTTCAGGTTTCATAATCGCGGCCGCTTTGTTTTTTACAGGGTGCGCCTCCACCGGGCCGAAGGCGGCCGGCGAGCCGGCGGAAAAGGATAAGGCGCAGCAGGCGGCCTCTCAGGAGAGCAAACCTCAGGAAAAGATCTCCGTTGAGTACATAAATGTCGTAGGCGAGGGCGACAGGGTGATGATCGGCACGACCGGCTCCGTCAGATATACGGTATTTAAGCTCTCGGACCCATCGAGGCTCATTGTCGACATGCCCGGGGTAAACCTCGATAAGGTCTCGGAGAACATCTCGGTCGATAACGAGTTCTTAAACGATATAACCGCCGTAAGCTACGGCGAGAATAAAGAGATCGGCAGGCTCGTGATAAACCTTAAAGAGGGAATAGACCACGAGGTCAAATCAGGCGAGAACAGCATACTCGTCACTCTTAAAAAGGGCGAGCCTGTTTCAGAGGATGCCTCCGGCTCTGTGGTCAAGGCCGCAGCGTCTTCAGAAAACGAAATAAGGGAAGAGCCAGCGCCTGTTGCCGAAGAGCCTGTAAAGGCAGAGGAGGCGGTTACCGCCGCCCCTGAAGTTGTTGTTCCTCAGGAGCCAGCCGTGGAAACGGCGCCCGAGGCCCCAAGGGCCTCCAAGATAGTAAAGATAGACGCCTCGAAAGAGGGGCGGAATACCGTATTAAAGATTCAGGCTGACGGGGCCCTCGGGAATTTCAACTCATTCGAGCTCGACTCCCCCTCGCGCATAGTCGTGGACATCTGGGGGGTTGACAACGCCATCGGCAAAGACATCCTAAAGATAAAAAGCGCGCATATAAAGGCGGTAAGGATAGGGAGCCACCCCGATAAGGCCCGCCTCGTATTCGATTCGGCAAAGGCGAAGCTCCCGCCGCACTCTATCGTTAAGGAGAACGATACCATAACGATAACGATCGGGCCGAAGGTCGTCCCGGAGAAGAAGGCTGAGGCAGTAAAGGCGGCTGAGCCGAAGGCAGAGGCGTCTGCCCCGGCTGAGGCCGTTATGGCGGAAGCGCCCGCCGAAGCAGTTAAACAAGAGCCTGCGGCTCAAACCGAGGCTCCTGCCGTTGCCGGGCCTGCACCGAGGTCAACGATAGAGTCCATCGATTTCAGAAAGGTCCTCGGCGTCGCGACGCTTGCCGTCTCAGGCACCGCCAAGACTGAATACACGATAAAGGGTTCGGCTGACGGCAAGACCATAGTCCTCGATATAAAGGACGCGGTGATACCTAATGAGCTTACGAGGACGCTCGACGCTGTGAAATTAAAGACTGCCGTTTTATCAATAAGCTCGTATCAGGAGTCCGTAAAGCCGGAGCATGATGTCCGCGTCCTTATTAAGCTTTCGGAAAAGACCTCCTACGACGTAAAGGAAGTGAACGGGATAATAACGGTCGAGTTCGCCTCTGCCGAGGCTACAGAGGCCGTGCCTCCGGGTGAAAAGGCGGCAACAGCCAAAAAAGAGGCCCCGATAACGGCAACCGCGGAAGATGGCGGCGGCAGGGAATATACGGGCAGGAGAATCGAGCTCGACATGATGGACGCGAACATAAGCGATGTGTTGAGGCTTCTGGCCGAGATAAGCAATTTAAACATTATAGCCTCCGACGATGTGAAGGGCACGATATCGCTCAGGCTTAAGAACGTCCCGTGGGATCAGGCCTTTGACATCATACTTAGGGCAAAGGACTTAGACAGCATTAAGGAAGGGAATGTCGTAAGGGTCGCCCCGGCGCTAAAGATCAGGCAGGAGAAGGAGTCAGGGCTCGCGTCAAAAAGGGCTCAGGAGAAATTAGAGAACCTCGAGACAGAGTATATCCCGGTAAGTTACGCGAACGCTGATGACCTCATCCCGCACATAAAGAATGTTCTTACCGAGCGCGGGAAAGTTACGAGCGAGAAGCGCACGAGCACGCTCATAATAAATGACATAAGGAAGGGGATCGAGGCGGCGAGAGAGCTCGTAAAGAGGCTTGATAAAGTTACCCCGCAGGTGCTGATAGAGGCCCGCATAGTGGAGGCCGAAAGCTCGTTCGCGAGGGACTTGGGCATACAGTGGGGCGCTGACTTCCAGACAGGCGGCACCGTGTCCACCAACACATTCGGCAGCACAGGAGCACCAGGAGGCCAGGACGTAACGGCGACCACAACCGAACCTATTTTCGCGGCAAAGAGCGGGGCTGATAAGTTCGCCGTGAATCTGCCGGCCTCAGGCACGGCCGGGCCGCTCGGCGCGCTCGGGTTCGTACTCGGTAAAGCAGGCAGTAACCCGCTCGTAATAGATCTGCGCCTCTCAGCCGGTGAATCCGAAGGCAAGGTGAAGACCATCTCGCGCCCGAGGATAACGACGCTCGATAACAAGGACGCCAAGATAGAGCAGGGAGAATCGATCCCGTTCGAGACGACCTCGGCTTCAGGCACGGCCACACAGTTCGTTGACGCGAACCTAAGCCTCACGGTAACGCCGCACATCACGCCTGACGGGAGGGTGTCGATGAAGATAAAGGCGAGCAAGAACTCAATAGGCACGTTCAGGACCTCGGCAGGCGCGCCTTCGATAAACAAGAAGGAGTCCTCGACAGAGGTTCTTGTATCGGATAACGAGACGACCGTCATAGGCGGCATCATCATAACGGATAAGAGCGAGACCGAAAAGGGCATACCGCTATTAAAAGACATCCCTGTAATCGGCTGGCTCTTTAAGAGCAAGTCGGTATCCGACAGCCAGAAGGAGCTGCTTATATTCATAACGCCGACTATCATAAAGGATAAGATACCCGGATAGTAAAGCGCTAAAAAAATAGAAGCACCCCCTTTTCAAGGGGGTGCTTTTTTTTTGGGTTTTTTCCAATTTATTAGTGCTTAAAATAGGATAATTTGGTATAAAAGACAGATGCTGAGATATCTGACTTCAGGGGAATCGCACGGCAAAGCGCTTCTCGCCATCCTCGATGGCATGCCTTCAGGGCTGGCGTTAGATGCTTCCTTTATTAACAGGGAGCTAACGAGGAGGCAGTCCGGCTACGGCAGGGGCGGAAGGATGATGATAGAGTCCGACCGGGCCGAGATAA
>JAUSLB010000289.1 GCA_030646655.1 Deltaproteobacteria bacterium
AGACAGGGACCTCGTAATCTGGCTTGCGAACGGCAAGAACCCTGACGAAACGAAGATCGACCAGATAATGCAGTCGAACATCGTCACGGCAACGCAGGACACGGACGTATTCGACGCCTCGAAGATTATGGCAAGAAAGAAGATAAGGAGGCTTCCGATTGCGGAGAACGGAAAGCTCCTCGGACTTGTTTCGGTCTCGGACATCGCATCGGTGCTTGAGGAAGAGGTCGATAACTTCTTCCATGTCGAAGAGGCATACCAGCTTTAACGCGGCTTGAAGGCTGCCTCTGCGGGTCTTGGCAGCCGGTTCGATAAAAGGGGATGCAAAGTGGAGCCGAAAGGCTTCTCTGAATGTTCCTCTCTTACCGGACCGGCTGAAAATGTCCCACAGGGGCAAAAGTAAGGGCGGCAGATAACTTCTGTCGCCCTTACTTTTTGTAGGGGCGGGGGGCTGTTTCTCCGCACGGCACAATCTCAAATCGTGCTTACGCGGGTTCAGGTTTGCAACCTGAACCCTTTAATTTCGTATCTCCTATTGCGCCCGCTAACGATTCCGACTGAAAGAGGCTATTTGAAATTGCGCCGCGAGCGGATAGAAATAGATATTTCCTTCCATTTCGGAACTCCCCGCCTCCCTTACGCCACTGCCCCTGTGCAGCTCGAGCCCGCCCCTGCCGTGCAGCCGTAGCAGTGGAGGCCCGTGACGATCCTTCTCGCCTCAAGCTCCGCGCCTTTAAAGTCCTCTATGTGGTCAGGCGCGCCGTGGTCGCACCTCAAGCCGAGCATCTGGTTAAAGTCGCAGTCAAAGAGCGAGCCGTCCCAGCCCACCGATAAGGTCTGCCTGCACATCACATTGGAGGCCGCAACAGGGTTATATGAGGATTTAAGCCTCTCCATGTAGCGCTTTAGGTTCCCTGAATCCTTCAGGAACTTTAAAAACCTCCCTATGGGCATGTTCGTAATGGTAAAGAGGCCGGTGAAGCTTATCCCGTACCTCTTCTTAAGCTCCTTTCTAAAGTCCTCTGTTATAGACTTCTGTGAAGGCGGGAGGAAAGCCCCGCAGGGGTTAAAGACGAGGTTTAAGGCAAGCCCGCCCTCTACGCCGTAGCCAAAAGAGTTCAAAATCTTTAAAGCCTCTATCGAAGCCTCGAATACGCCCTCTCCCCTCTGCCTGTCCGTCTCATCCGGCAGGTAATAAGGGAGCGACGCTATAACCTCGACCCTGCTGCCCGCGAAAAAGGCAGGCAGGTCCTTATACCCCTCTTCAAGGAGTATCGTTAAATTCGTGCGGGTCTTTACATGGCAACCGAGCCTTAAGCACTCTTGGACGAACCATCGGTAATTGGGGTTCATCTCAGGGGCGCCGCCTGTTATGTCAACTATCGGGTAGCGCCTCTCCTTTAATATGTTAACGCACGCCTCAAGGGTAACCCGCCCCATCACCTCGACCCTGCCCGGGCCCGCCTCGACATGGCAGTGGCGGCAGGACTGGTTGCAGAGCCTGCCCATATTGACCTGCAATACTGTGACACCCGATGACATGAGGGGAAAGAGCCTTGATCCTAAAAGGGAGGCGTCAAAGGGGTTGGACGCGCCTTGAGCGCCTATGTCAGACCGCGTATCGTCCATCTCTACATCCCTATCTTTTCCGCCGCGTTCCTCATCTGCACCCCGTGTATGAGGGCCGCTCCGCCCTTTATGGCTGAAGCGACATGTACGGCCTCCGTCATCTGCTCCTTATTGGAGCCCTTCTCAAAGCATGCCTGAGTATAGGCGTCTATGCAGTAGGGGCACTGGACCGCGTGGGCCACTGCCAGGGCTATCAGGGACTTTTCCCTTTCCGTGAGCGCGCCCTCCGCGAATACGGCCCCGTACCATTCGCTGAACTTTTTCCATAGCTCAGGGGCCCCTTCGCTGATGGATGAGAATTTGGAGAGGTCTTCGGGGTTATAGTAGGTTTCCATTTTTCCTCCGTAGATTTTTTTTTAAGTCCTGTTTGACTTAATTTCAAGCTTAGTATAGGCTTAAATCCGTGTCAAGAGGCTCTAATTCCGGCATTCAATTACCCCGCCATAAATGGCGGGGATTGTCGTCAAGGTAATTGCCTTTTATATTAAATTTATTCATAGAGGGAAGATATTTGGCTCTGGTCAAGACCGAAAATATCGGGCGCACTTACGGAAAGCCCGGCGTGGGCGTGGTTGCGCTTGCGGGGGTCGGGATAGAGGTGGAGACAGGGTCTTTCCTGGCCCTTGTCGGCCCGTCGGGTTCGGGCAAGACTACGCTTCTTAACTTGATAGGCGGGCTCGACAGGCCTGACGAGGGGCGCATCTTTGTCGAGGGTAAGGAGATAACAAAGCTAAGCGCGAAAGAACTGGCGGATTTTCGCCTTAACAAGGTAGGCTTCGTATTTCAGGAGTTTAATCTCATACCGGTATTCAGCGCCCTTGAGAACGTGGAATATGTAATGCTCCTTAAAGGCGTTGATAAGAAGGTTCGCAGGGGGCGGGCCCTGTCGATACTTGAGGAGATGGGGCTTGGGGATATGGCCAAAAGGATGCCTAACGAGCTTTCGGGCGGCCAGAAGCAGAGGGTCGCTGTATCGAGGGCGATAGCCGCCGAGCCCACCCTGATACTCGCGGATGAGCCTACGGCCAACCTCGATTCCAAAACAGGCGCGGCCCTCATAGATAAGATGAAGGAGCTTAACGAGAAAAAGGGCATGACATTCATCTTCTCGACCCACGACAGGATGGTCGTAGATAAGGCGAGCAGGGTGATAAACCTTAAGGACGGCAGGGTGGTTGAGTAGGGCTCTTGCATATTCCCTTCCTCTCAAAGTGGGCTGGGGGGATTATTTATTTCTTAAATGAGCGTCAGGGCCTGTTATCCGCCCCCTTCTCCCTTTTCCTCCTGCGCTTAAGCTCCCTTTCCGCCTTTTTGAACCTCTTCTTTATCCGGTCTATCCTTTTGCCTATCCCGAACACCTCGCCTAAAGGCTTTGCGAGCCGCTTCCTTGTCTCGGGCCTCGAGTACCTTACATAGATCATCCCCAGTATGGCTATGATAATGCCGCCTATGAAGTCGTCTATCATGTCCCACATGGTATCATCGAGGCTGTCCTGAGTCTGCTTGTTAAAGAGGCTGTCGACCGTGAACTCCCCTATCTCCCACAAGCCCCCTACGGCGAGCGCGAATGTGACTGTAAAGAAGCCGATAAGCGGTATTGTGAGGCGGAGCTTTCTTGTATAATGGAGGGTATATACCGTTACGAAGGCGAGCATGGCTACGACAGAGCTTCCGTAAACATGGAGTATCTTGTCCCAGACATGAAACTTTTTATAAAAATCAAGCCCCTCTCCCATGAATATATGGAGGAAGATCGATAAGGTTATCAGCAAGTCGAGCTCGAAAGGGAGCGTTATGCTATAGTTCCTCTGGACTATGCTCGGCACAAGGGAGAGGATCACGGCGGCTACGGTCGCCACCGTAAAGAGGTATTGGCCCGTGTAGAGGTCATAAGGTATCAGCCCGACCATGAGGAGCTTCAAAAGCCACGATAGGCCGGTCGACACCGATACTGTACGCCAGTCCCTGAACATGTTTTTAAGCTGGAGCATGGGGGCCTCTTAGCCGTATGGCAGGTCTATTCTTAACAAAATATTGTTGATTATACCATGATATTTTTTAAAAAATCCTTTGTCTTTTCAATCCTGTCCCTTGCCCCCATCATCATATCCATCTCTTTTTCATTCGCTGAGGAAAGGGCTAAGCAGGCGCGTAGCTTCGAGCTCAAGGGCTACTATAAGAGCCTCCTTACCGTATCCGAGACAACGGATAAGGAGGGGTTTACGGGCGATCTAAACAGATTGAGGCTCGAGCTCGAAATAACGCCTGTTGAAAATGTAAGGGCCGTCATAGCCTATGACAACGAGGTGATACTCGGAGATGTCCTTGATACAAAAGAGTTTAAGGATTTAAAGGACTTCAGGGAGAATACCTACTTCGACCTCTCGACAATAAGCCTTGACGACGGAGGAGCGTTCTGGAGGCACTCCATATACAGGATGCACATCTCGTACGCAAGGGGCCCATCGGACATTACTATCGGCAGGCAGAGGGTCGCGCTCGGCGCAGGGCGCATCTGGAACCCCGAAGACCTCCTTAACCCCGTAAGCCCGCTCCAGATAGAGAGGGATGAGAGGGCCGGGGTAGATGCCGTGAGTTTTGACTTCTCAACAGGCCCTGTCTCAGGCGTAAGCCTCGTCTATGCGCCGGGGAGGACCTCGGCTGGCGAGAGCTTTCTTATAAGAGAGAGGGCGAATTTTTCCGGCTACGACATATCTGGCATGCTTGCGAATTTCAGGCGGGACAAGGTCTTGGGGCTGGATTTTTCGGGGTATATAAAAGGAAGCGGGCTTAGGGGCGAGTTCACCTACACGGCCGCTGACGAGAGGGCTGATTTCTTCCGGGGGGTCTTAAGCCTCGACCACACGTTCCCTTCGTCATTGTATATATTGATAGAATACCTCTATAACGGAGGGAATATAAAGACGCTGGATGACCCGGTAGTTGCCGCAAGCGCATCTTCCGAGATAACGACGAAGAACAATAACTTCATCGGGGCCGGAGCCGGCTACGACATAACCCCGCTATTAAGGCTCGACGGGCTGGCTGTTTTCGACCTTGACGATAAGAGCGGCTTTTTAAGCCCGTCTTTAAGATATAATATCTTGGAAGACCTCGACCTTTCGGCAGGGATACAGCTTTTTACAGGCAAGGCCATGAGCGAATACGGAGGGGCCTCAGACCTCTACTACGCTGAACTTAAGCTTTATTTCTGATATTTTTAAGGCTTTAGCCCGGTTTACAAATCCTGTTGAGGGGGATATACTTTAAGAGAAAGGAGGTGCTGGAGATGGCAAAAAAGGCGACCCCTCCCCCGCACGAGGAGCTTTGCCCGGTATGCGGGAACCGCTTAGAGGATTGCGTATGCTGCCCTGAATGCGGGCACACCTGCGTGCTTGAGTCAGGAGGGCTTTACTGCCCGGTCTGCGGCCCTGTGGAGCCGAAGACAGAGCCTGAAACGGGGGTCAAATGACCTAAGCCTCCAGCCTCTTCTTTACTTCGCGCAAAGACTTTTTTAGCGCCCTCAGGCTTTCCTTGAGGCTCTTCTGCCGTCTTAAAAGATATGAGGGGTGGTAAACGGGCATGACCATGAGCCCTTCCGCCTCGGCCCATCTTCCGGGGGCGAACTCTTTTTCAGGCGCTATCGCCGCAAAGGCCGTCCTTCCTACGGCTAATATGACCTTGGGCCTGACCGCCTTTATCTCCTCTTTAAGGAAAGGGATAAAGAACTCCTCTTCCTCTTTTAAAGGTTTTCGGGTTTTCAGCCTCTTGGTGGGCAACTTTGGCCAGACCTTGACGACATTGGTGATATAGACCTCTTCCCTCTTTTTGCCGAAGGCCTCTTCGATGATGGAGACGAAGAAGCTCCCGGCCTTGCCCACAAAGGGCCTGCCAAGCCGGGTCTCGTCCCTGCCGGGCGCCTCTCCTATTATCATAAGCCTGCACGGGACAGGCCCCTCGCCGAATACCGGCTGGGAGTCCCTGAACGCGGTATTCCCCTTGCAGGCCTTCTTTATCTTCGAGCGGATCGCCTCGAGCTCTTTCTTTCTTTTTAAGGGCATTTTTTAAAAAAGGGTAATCAGGCGAGTTTTATCTAAACAGGCTTAAAGTCTTATCAGTCTTATCGGCCTTGTCGTCTTTTGAGCCGTTGGCGGCCGCATTAGAGGGTCTGCCCTCAGGCGCTGCCGAAGGCTTTCCCCTGTAGATATACCTTTCGAAGAGCCTCTGGTAAGGCGTCCACGGAGAATCCCCCTCGCCCTCTTCGGTTATGAGGGACTGTAGGGTATTTACCTTCGAGTCGAGGTCGTCGAGGTAATAAAGTATTACCGCCTCTATGGTCTTGGGCCTCTTTGGAGAGCCGAACTCGAGCTGGCCGTGATGGCTCAGTAGCATGTGCTTAAGGAGAACAGCCAGGTCATGCGGGAAGTCCTTCTGGCCGGCGAGCGTCCTGTCTATCAGCTCGATGCCCATCGTTATATGCCCGAGGAGCCTGCCCTCATCCGTGTAATCAAAAGACTTCTTGTAGGAGAGCTCGTATATCTTCCCTATGTCGTGGAGGATAGCGCCCGTTATCAGCAGGTCCCTGTTGATGCCGCTCCCGTAATGCTTTACAACCGCCTCCGCGAGCCCGCAGATGGAAAGCACATGCTCTATGAGCCCGCCGAGGTAAGGGTGGTGCATCACCTTTGCGGCAGGCGCAGCCATGAACCTCTCCCTTATTTCAGCATCATTGAATATCGAGGATAAAAGCGTCCTGAGATGGGTATCGTTTAAGCCGGAGATAATGCCGTCCACTTCCGCCATCATCGCGGCAGGGTCTTTCTTAGAGCAGGGGAGGAAGTCCCTTATAGAGTACTCGCCCTCTTTTAAAGCACTTACGGCGGTTACGTTTATCTGGATGCCTCCCTGATAGGCTACGGCAAAGCCTTTAACAGACACCACATCGTTTTTCTGGAAGGCCCTTCCGAGCTCCTCGGCCGATTCCCAGACCCGCGCCTCAAGCTCGCCGGTCGAGTCCATGAGCTTTAAATTAAGATAGGGCTTGCCGGACTTGCTTATGCCGGCCTCTTTCCGGGTTACGAGGAACTCCCCGGCGACATGGTCTTTTTCTTTTATCTCTTTTATGAAGGTCTTTTTCATATTCTCGCTTAAGCCATCGAGTGAGCCCGGCTCTTCTCCCTTTCAAGAAACCACTTTACATAACGATTAACGCCCTCTTCTATCCTGACCTTAGGGTCAAAGCCGAGGAGCCTTTTCGCCTTCTCCACATCCGCATAGGTGAGCGGGACGTCTCCGGGGGCTGGGCTTGAGTATTTGACCCTGGCCTTTTTCCCGAGGCTCTTTTCTATCAGGACTATAAGGCCGTTCACCTCTATCGTCTTTGAGCCGCCGAGGTTTATAATCTCGTACCTTGAGGGCGTATATATTGATCTTACCACCCCGTCCATGATATCGCCCACATAGGTAAAATCCCTCTTCGCCGTACCGTCTCCGTAAACCTCTATTACGCGGCCCTCCCATACGAGGCGGGTGAATTTGGCCACGGCCATATCGGGCCTGCCCCTCTCGCCGTATACCGTAAAGAACCTTAAGCACGTGACCGGGATATTGTAAAGGTGAGAATAGGTGAAGCACATTAGCTCCCCCGCCCTCTTGGTCGAGGCGTAAGGGGATATGGGGCATGTAATGGGGTCTTCCTCTGAGAATGGCACCTTGCTGTTTATCCCGTAAACAGAAGAAGAAGACGCGAAGACGAAGTTCTTTACCCCCGCCTCTCTCGAAGCCTCCAGCAGGTTAAGAGTCCCCACGCAGTTGACCTCTTCATAAAGTAGAGGCATCTCTATCGAAGGGCGGACCCCTGCCCGGGCCGCGAGGTGGCATACGGCCTCCGGCCTCTCGGCCCGGAATACCTCCTTTACCTTGTTCCCGTCCCTTATATCGAGCTCGTAGAGCTTGAAGGCCGGGTTATTGAGGAAAGGCTTTATATTCTCCCTTTTAAGGAGCGGGTCGTAAAAGTCGTTAAAGTCGTCTATTACAGCGACCCTCTCGCCCCTTCCGAGGAGCTCCGCGCACACATGCGAGCCTATGAAGCCCGCGCCGCCTGTCAAAATGATATTCATCGGATAAAAACTATCACATAAGGCAGGGGCGGTCAAGGGTAAGGAGGGTTTGGGTGGCAAAAAGGAGCCCGTTTGGAAGCGGGCTCCTTTCTTTTGCGGTTCCGGCATTACGGACCGAAGCGCGAATTTGCCTCGCTAAGGTCGCCCTTGAGGGCTACTTTCGCGTTCCGTGTATTTCCGGGGTTCCCGTCAGGATGCAGGAGCACCTCGATGTTATCCCAGTTTGTTATCTCTTTCTCAGGGATAAGGGCGCTGTATTGCCCGTTGCCTACCGCATCGCTGCGGAAAGAGAAATTACCGCCCCCGATCCCGGCCATCTCCCCCGGCCTGTCTTTGGCGAACCAGACCGTATAGACCGAGTTCGGGTCAAGCCCCTTTAAGCTTATCTCTACTTTCTTCCGCCCTTCTCCGGCGTCCCTTATTAACGCCTCGCCGTTAGCATCTTTTATCGCCTGCCCCTTTAGGTCAACAATCTCCTGTACCGCGTAAGCCGCGGCGATAAGGGCGGAAAAGAGAAAGACAATTACAGCTACCGTAACCTTCTTGACCATGACCGCCTCCTTTGGCTTTTTTGATTATCCCGGCTGTAAACATAAGGGGCCCTTTATAGGGCCCCTTATTCAGCTTCTACAGCACGGCTCCTTTGCGTTCTACGGCCCTCCATTTATCTCAGCCGTCTTAAGTCCCCGGTAAGGGCTATTTGAGCGCTATCGAGGTTCCTCGGGTTCCCGTCAGGGTGGAAGGCTACCTGTATCAAGTCCCAGTCCCTTATCTGATACTCGGTAAGGGTCGTGACATAGGCGCCGTTCCCGGACCCGTCCGTCTTAAAGGAGTAGTCCTCGACGCCAGCCCCTTTTATATCGCCGGCCCGCTCTCTATTGGCGAACCAGACGGTATAAACGGAGTTGGGCTCAAGGCCGCTCGCCTGTATGTTAAACTGCTTTTGCCCCTCTACATCGGCCGTATCCTTTATTATCGCCTCGCCCTTGACCCTCTCCCATAGCATGCCCCGAAGAGGAACCCTCTCCTCGGCGGCGTAGACAGGGGCTATGAAGGCCGCGAGTGCGAAGAGCAGGACGGCCGCAAAGGCGCTTTTGTGATTTGACATACGGCTCTCCTCCTTCCTTCAAAAAGTTTGCGGAAAAACTCGAAATTTGTTCAGGCTGCTGAAAAAGCTCCAGATGCGAGGCGTCGAGAAGCGAGGAATGAGGCATAGTTAGCCACTACGCCGCAGTGACGAGCTTTGATGCCAACGAAGCAGATGGACTTTTTCAGCGGCCTGTTAAAAGACTCTTGGCGTAAAGCCCGCAAGCCAAAGGGCTCCTTTACCGCTTGATGTCGCCCTTTAACGCGATCTTTATGTCCTTCATGTTCGCCGGGTTGTTGTCCGGGTGGTATGCGACCTCGAACATCTGCCACTTCTCAAGCTCAGAGGCAGGGACGGTAGCAGTGTAACGGCCAACCCCTTTGTCGTCGGTCTTGAAAGAAAAATCACCTGTCCCGATGCCGGCCATGTCCATCGCCGGCTTTTCGTTGACGAACCAGACGGTGTAAGTGGAATTGGGATTAAGCCCCTGAGCCTCTACGGTTATCTCCTTCTGGCCGGGCTGGAGGTCCCTTATTAATACGTCCCCCTTCGCCTTTTTCCAGAAATGGCCCTTAAGCGGTACCCTCTCGACTGCGGCCGAAGCCTCATCTACGGATGGCAGGACCGCCAGATTGAAAAACCCCGTAAACAAAACCAATGTGAAGAATGAGATTATCGCCGCTACGGCATTCCTTCTGGTCATATATAGCCTCCTTTAATCCCTCACTGAGGGTTCAATTCCCCGAAGCTTGCTTCGAGACTTTTTCAGCATAGAGGTCTTCGATACCTCGCAGCTTGCTGCGGGGAGGTTCGTTGTTGATTGTTTGTTGAAGACGTGAAAACCTCATATATCAATTCTAAACCCGCCCCTGCTCTTGTCAAGTTGCCGGGATTCGTAATCGATAGTTTGTTTATTTCGTTATAACGGAATAACAAAATACCCTTTTTATGTTATATTTAGACCAGAAAGACAGAGGCGTCATGGCTATACCTCAGGGGATAAAAAAAATATCTGACACCGTCTGGGAGATCCCGCAGTCCTATAAGCCCGGGATGCTTGTGCCGGCGCGCATCTACGCTACGGAAAAGCTCCTGAAGGATATGGACGACGGCGTATTCGATCAGGTCACCAATGTGGCCTGCCTGCCGGGGATAGTGAAATACGCCCTCTGCATGCCTGACGGCCACTGGGGCTACGGCTTTCCCATCGGGGGGGTAGCCGCGTTCGATACGGAAAAAGGGGTCATCTCGCCCGGAGGCATCGGCTTTGACATAAACTGCGGAATGAGGCTGGTGCTTACGAACCTCACATACGACGAGGTCAAGCCGAGGCTTAAAGAGCTTGTCGACTCTCTCTTCTACCGCGTCCCTGCCGGAGTCGGCTCTACCGGGTTTATAAAGATGTCGCAAAGCGAATTCGAAGAGGTCGTTGAGCAGGGCTCCCGCTGGTGCTTAAAAAAAGGGCTCGCGTGGCCCGAGGACCTCGAGCTTACGGAGGAGAGGGGCTGCTTTCCGGGCGCGGACGCATCGAAGATAAGCAGGAAGGCCATTGAGCGCGGGTTCCATCAGGTGGGGACTCTGGGCAGCGGCAACCACTACTGCGAGATACAGGTCGCAAAGCCGGAGAATATCTTCGATGAGAAGACGGCGCGCGCCTTCGGCTTTACTATCCCCAATCAGGTGGCGATAATGTTCCACTGCGGGAGCCGGGGGTTCGGCCATCAGGTGGCTACGGATTACCTTCAGGTATTCCTCAATGTGATGGAGAGGAAGTACGGGATACAGGTGAAGGACAGGGAGCTCGCCTGCGCGCCATTCAGCTCTCCCGAGGGGCAGGACTACTTCGCGGCGATGAAGTGCGGGGTCAATATGGCGTTCGCGAACAGGCAGGTTATACTGCACAGCATAAGAGAGGTCTTCTCGGATATTTTCAAAAGGTCTCCCGAAGACCTCGGGATGAGCATGTCTTACGACGTCACGCACAATACGGCAAAGATCGAGGAGCATACGGTTGACGGCAAAAAGAGGAAGCTCCTTGTCCATAGGAAAGGCTCGACAAGGGCCTTCGGCCCCCATATGGAGGGGATACCCGATAAATACAAAGAAACGGGCCAGCCCGTGATAATCGGCGGGTCGATGGAGACAGGGTCGTATCTCATGGCAGGGCTTTCCACAGGCGCGGAGGCGTTCTATTCAACGGCCCACGGAAGCGGCAGGACCATGAGCCGCCATCAGGCAAAGAGGATGTACAGGGGCGAGAAGCTTAAAAAAGACATGGAGGGCCGGGGCATATACGTAAGGAGCGATTCGTGGGGAGGATTGGCCGAGGAGGCCGGCGCGGCGTATAAGGATATAGACGAGGTTGTCGAGGCTACGGAGCTTGCGGGCCTGAGCAAAAGGGTCGTCCGCCTGATACCCATAGGGAATATAAAAGGGTGATAGATGCCCTATAAATACTTGGAGGAGATAGCTACGGCGGATGTGGCTTTCGAGGCTTGGGGGAAAACCATTGAGGAGCTTTTCTCCGCAGCGGTTGACGCAACGACGAACATAATGGTAGAGGAGCTTAGCTCCGTTGAAAGGAGAGAGAGTCTCGATATAAGCCTCGACAACCCCGAGCTCGACATCCTTCTTTATAATTTATTGAACGAGCTTGTTTACCTCAAGGACGCGCGCAGGCTCCTTTTGAGGGCAGATAGAATAACCGTTGAAAAGAAGGGCTCCGGGTTCAGGCTTCTTGCGAAGATGTCAGGAGAGGCCTTAAACCCTGCCAAGCACCCGCTTAAGGTCGATATCAAGGCGGTAACCCTCCACCGGCTTAGCGTGAAGGAGATGCCTGAGGGCTGGCGGGCGACAGTGGTGCTGGATATATAAAGGCAGTGATCATACCCGTGATCCGGGACTTCCAAATCTCAGGATGTTGAAAAAGCCCGTCCTGGACTTTTCAACCATGATTTGGACGGATGAATCCGTCCAAATCTTACAAATTGCTCGACTTTTTAGTCTCGCAATGTGGCAATCCGTCCATGGATTGCGCTATCAGGCTGTTTTTCAACAGCCTGATAGCAGGAAAAAATTAGAAAGGTTTTTTACAAATAAAAAAATCGGCACTTAAAAGGGCGGCCCCATCCATAGGGGGGCCGCCCTTTCCTTTTGAGCAATCCCTATTAAAGAAAAAAGATTTAGAAGTCCTCTTCCAGATAAAGCTCGTCCGTCTTTTTCTTCCTTAATGCGAGCGGGGTCTGGCAGTACGGGCAGAATACCTGCTCGCCCACCTTCTCGTCCCCTGCCAGAGGGACCTCGACATCGCACATAGGGCAGGTAAGATAGCTGTATTTAGGCGGCATCTTTTTCCTCTATTATCTTATAGACGGCGTCGTGCTGGCGGGCGTGGCCGGCGACCCTTATCCCGATGTCGTCGCCCCCTTTGGCGCTCTCAACCCTGTTGTGGCCGATCTCCATTGAATCCACCTTCTGGGTGAAATCAGATGTGTGCCCCTTTACGTGTATCTTATCGCCTACCTTGACCTCCCCTTGCAGGATGATCCCTGCGACGCCTAAATGAGAGTAGTAATGCCTCACAGTGCCGATCTTCTCCTCTTTCATAAGGTCCTCCGGGTATGAGATTGCCTATCAGGTTGCGGCTTGAAGCAACCTGATATAAGGGGAGCGAAAAAAATTTGAGGAATTAAGCTTAAGCATCAAGGCTTGTAAAGCGACGGCGTTAGAGAGTATAATAGTGTTGCCTCTTTAAGGCCTGAGTCAGGGGAAGCTTGAAAGGCTCAACCGAGGAAATAAAAATAGGCGAGGGCGGCGGCGATGACGAAGATATTCGCTATTACGCCGAGGAGTATAAGGATATCCGCCGCCCTGATTCGCCCTTTTAAGCCAAACATGACTTTGAGATTAATCGATACGGGGCTGATTGTCAATACAGGCCGGTAATGAACCTCCCCGCAGCAAGCTGCGGAGTATCGAAGACCTCTGTGCTGAAAAAGTCTCGAAGCAAGCTTCGGGGAATTGAACCCTCAATGAGGGATTAAGGTTATTTTAAGGAAAAGGCTCTTAATCAAAATAAAATTTCATTTTACCCTTTCGCAATCGACAGTCATATGAAGACCTTCTTTGCCTTTCTAATAGCTCTCGCGGCCTCGGCCCTTTTCTTCCTTCTTCTCGACATCTTGATTTTTAACGCGCAGGGCTTGACCTTCGCGTTCAAGGGATAAGGATACTCATGGCCTTCAGGAAAAAGGCTCTCTTAACATTCATACCGGCCCTTCTGGCCTTCCTCCTTACGCTTGGAACCTCATTTTTAGCTCATCCCTCAAACGGCCTCTGCTCGGATTCCGGTCAGATCTCATCCGCAACTGACGCAGGCATAAAGGAAGCGTCTCTTCCGCCCTATCCGCCCGCTCCGAGGCTCAAGGCAGGGGACTACCCGAAGGTAAAAGGCTTTAACCCGAGGCTAACGGTCTGGATAGCGGCCCAGCTCCATTTATGGTTCGCCGCGTTCGTGCTGGCCGTCCCGATATTCGTCCTTATATTCGAGGCTGTCGGCGTGGCAAAGAAGGACAGGAGATACGACGAGACCGCCTATGAGTTCATGAGGGTCAGCATCGTAGCTTACTCGATAACCGCTATCACAGGGGGGTTTCTTCTCTTGGGCCTAATCGTATTCTACCCTGACCTGATGAAATACTTGGCCTCGATATTCGGCCCCACGATGATCCTATACGCCCTTGTGTTCTTCATCGAGTCAGGCGTCCTGTATACTTACTATTACGGCTGGCACGCGCTCGATAGGGGAGTAAAAAAGTGGGCGCATCTTTTTTTGGGGCTGTTGTTAAATTTATCCGGCACCGCATTGATGTTCATAGCGAACGCCTGGGTGACTTTCATGATGACCCCGGCGGGCGTCGACATAAAAGGCTCGTTCGACGGGAACATCTGGCACGCTGTCCATAACCACCTGTGGAACCCGATGAACCTCCACAGGTTCATAGCCAATATCGCGTACGGCGGGTCTATAGTAGGGGCTTACGCGGCTTACATGTTCTTAAGCGCGAGGACGAATGAGGAGAGGGCGCATTACGACTGGATGGGGTATTCGGCGAACTTCATAGCCATAGGCGCGCTCCTTCCGCTCCCTTTCGCGGGATACTGGCTTACGGCTGAAATATACGCCTACAGCCAGCAGATGGGGATAAACCTGATGGGAGGGGTCTTCGCTTGGCTATTCATAATACAGGCGGTATTGATAGGGGCGTTATTTTTGGCCGCGAACTATTACCTCTGGTGCGGGATGGGAAGGAGCGAGGGGGGATTTCGCTATACGAAATACATCAAATATATCGCCTTCGTGATAACGGCATCTTTCCTCGTGTGGTTCACACCGCATACGCTTGTCTTAAAGCCGTGGGAGGCGAAGGCGCTCGGGGGGCAGTATCATCCGTATCTCGGGCCGCTTGGGTTGATGCCCGCCAAGAACACGGCAGTAAACATAATGCTCCTCTTTACGTTCTTAAGCTTCCTTTTATACAGGCGGGCGAACAGGATCGCTACTGTACCTTGGACCAGATACGGCCATGCGGCGCAGGCCGCGATATTTGTCGCCGCGATAGCGAACATAATCTGGCTCGGGGTCTATTACGGGTATTTCACCAATACGGTCTATAAGGTCGCCTCGTCCGTGCCGCAGGTCGCCTCAACCCTTTTTGTGATCATCTCCTGCTCAATAATCGAGGCGGCCGTATATAAGGGCTCGAAAGAGGCGGGGCCTTTTGAGTGGGGGAGGATGCCGGAGAGGAGCCAGTACGCGCTGTTTTTAATCGCCGTGACGTTCACTTGGCTAATGGGGCTCATGGGGTTCGTAAGGTCTGCGATAAGGCAGCACTGGCATGTCTATTCGATAATGAGGGACAGCTCCCCTGATGCCTTCACGCCGACCATAGGCTACGCGGCAAGGGTGGTATCGGCCGGCACTATAATATTCATGGCCATAGTTATTTTCATATTCTGGGTGAGCAACTTATCCGAGAGGCCGTCATCTGAAAGGGGCGGTTTAGATGAATAATTTTTTAAAGGTAACGGCCTTCAGCCTCTTTTTAATCGGGGTATATACATTCTTTTCGGATAAGCTCATCCCGCCGATTACGCCTGAGGCGCCTCCAAAGGATGAGGAGGTTACGGCAGGCTCGATGACGGTGGAGGATTTTATAAGGCTCGGAGAAAAGGTTTTTAACGGCAAGGGCGCGTGCACGCTCTGCCATAACCCTGTCGGAGGCAGGGCGCCTTCGCTCGACGGTATCATGAAAAAAGCGGGCGGGACTATAAAAGAGGCCGGGTACAGGGGGGGCGCGAAGAGCGCTGAAGAGTATATAAGGGAGTCGATGGCAAACCCTTCAGCGTATGTCGTGCCGGGTTTCGGCGTGACAGGCTCTAAGGATAAGGTAAGCCCGATGCCGGACGTGAGGGCAGGGGAGATCGGATTGAGCGAGGTAGAGATAGATTCCGTCATAGCCTACTTCCAGAGCGCCGGGGGGCTTTGAAGTGACCGTAGGGCCTCCGGGGGTGGCGGCTCAGTCTGAGGAAGTAAGATGAAGATACCGAAGCCCCTTCAATTCATAATGCTCGCTGTCGTTTTTTACGGGCTTTTGAAAATCCCGGGCCTGCTCCTCGGTAATCCGATCCCCCAGAGCGTCATATTCATGTACATGCTCTTTATCGTGATCACGATCCTCCTTGTGATGACCTCCACCGATGAATCGGCGAAAGAGCTTTTCTCTCCGATAAGGGCGCTTGTCGAGGACCCTTCGAAGAAATTTTTAAGGAATATTGTTTTCGCAGCCGTCCCGCTTTTGGCCGGATATGCCGCATACGGCTTTACGGATACAGGGGTCGAGCCACCTTCAGGATTGAGGTCGGTACACCCCGCGCCGCCTGAGGCGCTGAAGGCCTACGGCAAAACATTCGTCCTTTCTGCCCTTGAGAACCCGCTACGCAGGCTTGAGAAGGAAAACCCCGACGGGTTCAGGAAGCTCGTTGAAGAGGGCGGGGAGGTCTATTTCAGGGACTGTTTTTTTTGTCACGGGTCTAAGCTCGACGGGGGAGGCCACTACGCGCACGCCATGAGCCCGCCGCCGCTTTCATTTAAGGGGAGCGATACGATAGCTCAGTTGCAGGAGTCGTATCTATTCTGGAGGATCGTTAAGGGCGGCCCGGGGCTGCCTCGGGAGGCGGGGCCTTCGGAGTCATCGATGCCCGCGTGGGAGGATAAGCTTGCGGAGGATGAGGTATGGAAGGTTGTGCTATTTTTATACGATTACACGGGAAATAGGCCGAGGTCGTGGGGCAAGTGAATTTACTTTTAGATTGACGTTTTAAAAGAATTGACCACCCCCACCCCCGCCCACCCCCGTAAAGGGGGAGGGGAAAAGAGAGGGGACGCGAAGGATTGATCCGAGTTGGATAGAGGCCGATGCGGAAGACTGTAATAGCCATATTGTTTTTACTTGCCCTGCCGGGGATTGCGGCATCTGAAAATATTTCAGAGAGGGGCAAGATACGAACGAGCATAACAGGAGTATCCGCTCAGGCGCGCCCTTTACAAAGGCGTAGTAAGCCTTTTCATCCTCTTTGTAAATAGAGGTCATCATCTTCCTCTCTGCGTCAAAAGGGACCTCGCCCGTATGGGTAAGGGTTTTTTCAAGCTCGTCCCTTTTTAACCCGGCTTTGAGCCCGAGGGTTAAAAGCGCGCCCTCGGTAGGATCCCCTATGACCGTCCAAGAGTCCTCCGTCTTTTTAAGCTCCGCGCTGTTGCATAAGGCCCCGGTCTTCAATGCGAGAATGAGCGCTTGGCACTCCTGCGGCCTTATCCGAGTGGAGCCTTTGAGGAAGTGGCCCTCCGGGGAGTAGCCGGTCCCCGAGACGGTTATCGTCTCGCCCGTTGAAAGGAACAGCCTCTTTACGGTCATCTGGTTCTGGGTGAGAGTGCCTGTTTTATCCGAAGCGATGATGGTAGCAGAGCCCAAAGTCTCTACCGAAGGGAGCTTCCTGATAAGGGCGTGCCTCCTTACCATCCTCTGGACCCCGAGGGCCAATACGATCGTAACGACGGCAGGCAGGCCCTCAGGTATAGCGGCCACAGCGAGGCTGACCGCTATAAGGAACATATCGATAAGCTCCTCGCCCCGGACAACGCCTATGAGGAAGATTAATGCGCAGATACCGCCTGCGGCATAGACAAGGAACCTCCCGAACTCGGCAAGCCTCTTCTGCAAGGGCGTGGGCTCAGGCTTTACCTCCTGCAACATTTTCGCGATCTTGCCCATCTCGGTAGCCATGCCTGTGGCGATAATGACCCCCTTGCCCCTGCCGTAGACGACCGTTGTGCCCGAATATGCCATATTAGTCCTGTCGGCAAGGGGCAGCGTGTTCTCGAGCTCCCCGGACCCCTTTTCAATGGGGTGGGACTCCCCTGTAAGCGGGGCCTCCTGGACCTTCAATAGCTTTGAGTCTATTATCCGGCAGTCGGCGGGCAGGTTGTCCCCGCTCTCAAGCGCGACCACATCACCGGGGACAAGCTCTTTAGCGGGTATGACCTTAAGCTCCCCTCCGCGAAGGACCTTTGCAGAAGGGGCGGATAGCTTCTTTAGGGCTTCCATGACCCTTTCGGCCTTCTCCTCCTGAATAAAGCCGATGACGCCGTTAAGGACGACTATGGCCATTATGGCAAGCATGTCTATCCACTCGCCGAGAAGGCCAGCGATAATAGCGGCGCCGATGAGCACGAGTATTATGAATTCAGTGAACTGCTTGGGGAATTTTTTGAGGAGGGGCTCTCTTTTTTTCTCAAGGAGGGCGTTCGGCCCGAATTTTTGGAGGCGCAGACGCGCCTCTTCGGGGCTTAAACCTCTCTGCGGGTCTGTCTGGAGCTCCTCTGCAACTTGGCGGACAGGTTTTTGATGCCATTCCATCAGGGGTACCTCAGGTGTTTTCAGCATTACCCGATTATATTAAAAAAAAGGTTTAAATGAAAGCCATTGTCTAATTAGTTTGACAATATTCCTCCTTTTTATACTATAATACGGGTTTAATGTCCCGGCAGTAAAGGGGCGTAAACTCTGTATTTTCTTAACATT
>JAUSLB010000292.1 GCA_030646655.1 Deltaproteobacteria bacterium
CCTCTACAGGATAGGAGGCGTGGAAGAGTTCTATAGCGCCGGACTGCAAGAATTTGTTTACGGAAAGGGCATTTCTGTAATAGAATGGGCGGATAAGGTCCTGGGTTTGCTGGACGACTGCGCGGTTGTAATAAGGTTCACTTACATGAATGAAAGCGAGAGAGAAATAGAGATAGACGAGAAGAGGCTGAATTCGAGAAAGGGATCCGCGGGGCAGTGATGAGAGAGTTCGACATAGTTATCGTTGGCGCAGGGCCGGGCGGGTATGTAGCCGCCATAAGGGCCTCTCAGATGGGCGCTAAAGTAGCCGTTATAGAAAAAGACAGGATAGGCGGCACCTGTCTGAACAGGGGCTGTATCCCGACAAAGGCGCTTTACTATTCCGCAGGAGCTTTAGCGGCCGCTAAAAGGGCGTCTGAGTTCGGCGTTAGCGTAGGCGAGGTAAAATTCGACCTCGGCCGTGCCATAGACAGAAAAAACGATGTGGTAAAAAAGCTCGTAGGCGGCGTAGAGCAGCTCCTTAAAGGCAACGGCGTAGAGGTCTTAAGGGGCTCTGCGTTCATCGAGACGCCCGGAAGGGTAAGGATAACAAAGGCTGACGGGACAGCGGATGCGATAGCGGGAAAATCGGTATTGATAGCCACAGGCTCGGAGCCCGCCATGATACCGGCCTTCGGCATAGATAAGAAAAATGTCCTCACCTCAACCGAGATGCTCGATCTAAGGGAGGTCCCCAAATCGCTCCTTATAATAGGCGGGGGCGTGATGGGGTGCGAGTTCGCCACCCTTTTCTCCACATTCGGGAGCAGCATAGTAATAGTCGAGCTCCTTCCCACGATACTCTCGACCGAAGATAAGATGGTATCGAGGACGATACTCAAGAGATACAAGGAGCTTGGCGTTACCGTCCTTACGGAAGTCTCTGTCGAGTCCGTTGCAGCGGAGGAGGGCAGGGTAAAGACGAGGCTTAAGGACGGCAGGGAGTTCGTCACGGAAAAAGTCATGGTCGCTATCGGCCGCAGCTTCAACTCGGCGGGGCTCGGCCTGGAGGCGCTCGGCGTCAATATGGAGAATGGCAGGATCGCTGTGAACGAAAAGATGGAGACGAATGTAGGTGGCGTCTATGCCATAGGAGATGTGACGGGCAAGATGCTGTTGGCCCACGTGGCATCAACTCAGGGCATAGTGGCTGTACAGAACGCTTTAGGGAAGAACGCTATAATGGACTATTCCATTATCCCCGCCGGAATATTCACGGACCCGGAGATAGCGAGCGTGGGTTTAAGGGAAAAAGAGGCGCAGGAGAAGGGGTTGTCCGTTAAGGTCGGCAGGTTCCCCTATGCCGCGTCCGGCAAGGCCCTTGGCATGGGTGATACCGAAGGATTTGTCCAGATAATAGCTGATGCCGGGACAGATAAGGTGCTCGGATGCTCTATCGTGGGCGCGCACGCAACGGACCTGATAGGCGAGGTCACGGTCGTGATGAAGACCGGAGGGAAGGTAAAAGACATAGCCGAGACCATCCACGCGCACCCCACGCTCCCTGAGATAGTGATGGAGGCGGCTGAGGACGTCCACGGCATGGCCATACACAAGATAGGGAGAAAGAGATAGGTCATGCTGCCAAAAGAGGTTGACATATTATACCCTCTTCTGTTGGAAATAGGGAAAAGAGGCGGAAAAGCCGAACCTGCTGCCGTTTACAAGTCTTTGGCTTCTTTTTTTTAACCTGACGGAGGAGGCACTTGAGTTAATAAATGAGAGTGATAAAAGAAATAAATGGGAGACCAGAGTACGGTTTGCAAGGAATGATTTGGTGAAGTTAGGTTTTATATCTAACGCTCAAAGGGGTGTCTGGGAGCTTACAGAGAGATGCCTAGAATTATTAAAAATTTTAAGAAATAATCCTATTGTGTTTGATAGCTCAGAACTGCATGCAGGCCATCGAGTGGTTGCATTGAGAAAAGAAATTTACAATAAGCTTGTTACAGCGGGGATTGATAAGGAGAAAGCCGTCAAGATTGCCTGTGGTGATGATATTAAAACAGTTCTCCAAGTTTTAGGGAATGAATAACTTTGAAGGCGCATTAAAACAGGGTTCTTCCGAAATTTGTCATTCTGAGCGCAGCGAAGAATCTGTAACGCGTCACTTCTTAATGAAGCTATACTACGTCTACATGATGACGAACAGGTCTAAAACGCTCTATACAGGGGTTACGAATAATCTCGAACGAAGGGTCTTTGAGCATAAACATAAGCTTGTGCCTGGATTTACTGCAAAATATAATTTAGGCAGGCTCGTTTTTTATGAAGAAACAACGGATATCCGTTCTGCTATAGCCCGTGAAAAGCAGATCAAGGGGTGGTTGAGAGCCAAAAAAGTTAAATTAATCGAAGCTTCGAACCCCGGATGGCAGGATTTATCAGCAGAATGGTTTGAAATAAGAGATTCTTCGCTTTGCTCAGAATGACAAAACGAAAGGCAACCCGTAATTCTTTTTGAGCTTTGCCGAAAAAATTATATTCTATTAAAAGGGTAGTCTTATGGCTTTGATCGTTCAGAAGTACGGGGGGACCTCGGTAGGCAACGTCGAGAGGATCAAAAATGTCGCAAGGAGGGTGGTAAACACCTCTAACGCCGGGAATCAGGTAGTTGTAGTCCTTTCAGCCATGTCCGGGGAGACCAATAAGCTCGTCGGGCTTGCAAACGAGGCGGCTGAGTTCCCGATAGGCAGGGAATACGATGTCGTCATCTCCACCGGCGAGCAGGTCACAATAGGGCTTCTCGCCATAATACTGAACGAGATGGGGTACAAGGCACGGAGCTTTCTCGGCCATCAGGTCCCTATAGTGACGGATTCGCAGTTCGGTTCCGCCCGGATCGAGTCCATCGGCATAGATAGGATGATAGAGGAATTAAACAGGGGCGGGATAGCGGTGGTGGCCGGCTTTCAGGGCATAGACGACCAGGGCAATATCACGACGCTCGGAAGGGGCGGGTCTGATACTACCGCCGTCGCTTTGGCCGCCGCGCTAAAGGCTGACCTGTGCGAGATATATACCGATGTGGAGGGCGTCTACACGACAGACCCGAGCATCTGCGCTGATGCGAGAAAGTTAAAGAAGATATCTTATGATGAGATGCTTGAGATGGCGAGCCTCGGGGCAAAGGTGCTGCAGACGCGCTCGGTAGAGTTCGCCAAGAAATACGAAATACCCGTAATGGTAAGGTCTTCGTTTACCGACGCGGAAGGCACGCTTGTTTGCAAGGAGGACAAGGAGATGGAAAAGGTCGTTGTTTCCGGCATCACATACAATAAGAGCGAGGCCAAGATATCGGTGCTGCGCGTCCCGGACAGGCCCGGCATAGCGGCGAAGCTCTTCCGCCCGCTTACCGAAGAGGGGATAAACGTCGACATGATAGTCCAGAACATCAGCCACGACGCGCATACGGACCTTACATTTACGGTAGCGAACTCGGACTATAAGAGGGCGCTTAAACTGATAAAGGAAAAGACGGCCGCCGAGATAGGGGCGCAGGAGGTCATAGGCGACCCGAACATAGCCAAGGTCTCGATCGTAGGAGCCGGCATGAGGAGCCACGCCGGCATAGCCTCAAAGATGTTCGAGGTTCTGGCGAAGGAAGGGATCAACATACAGATGATATCAACATCCGAGATAAAGATCTCCTGCGTCGTTGACGTGAAGTACACAGAGCTTGCGGTGAGGGTCCTTCACGAGGCCTTCGGGCTCGGCAACAGCGAGGTCGCCGAAGAGGCGAAATAACTTTTACGGTTAAACGGAATGAACCTCCCCGCAGCAAGCTGCGAGGTATCGAAGTCCTCTACGGC
>JAUSLB010000297.1 GCA_030646655.1 Deltaproteobacteria bacterium
GTCGTGACCTTGGCGTCCCGTAAATACCTCTCAACGGGGTATTCGTTCGAGTAGCCGTTCCCTCCGTGCACCTGTACGGCGTCGGTAGCTGCCCTTACGGCGGCCTCGGAAGCGAAGTACTTGGCAACGGAGGTCTCAAGCGTGTTCCTCACGCCCTTATTCTTCAAATGGCCGGCCCTGTAGACAAGCAGCCGGGAGGCGTCCCTGTCAACGGCCATCCTCGCGAGCATGTCCTGAACGAGCTGGAAGGACGCGATAGGGCGACCGAACTGCATCCTCTCCTTCGAGTATTTGACAGAAGCCTCAAGGCAGGCCTCTATTATCCCCACGCACCCGGCGGCAACCCCGTACCTGCCGTCGTCAAGGGCCGATAAAGCTATCTTTAGCCCTGCTCCGGGGCTCCCGAGGAGGTTTTCTTCGGGGATAAAGCAGTCTTTAAAGAATAGCCGCGCGGTATTGGCGGACTTAAGCCCGAGCTTGCCTTTAATGTCCGTTGTCGTAAAACCGGGCGAGCCCTTCTCTACCAGAAATGCTGAAATGCCTTTGGGCCCCTTGGAAGGGTCTGTCCGGGCGAAGACTATCCCGATATTCGCAACCCCTCCGGTCGATATCCATGCCTTCTCGCCGTTTAAGACCCAGCCGTTGTTCGTTTTCTCAGCCGAGGTCTTTATCCCGGCGGCGTCGCTCCCGGCCTCCGGCTCTGTTATGGCGAAAAAACCGAGGAGCTCGCCTCTGCAAAGGGGCGGCAGTAACCTTCTTTTCTGATCCTCTGTCCCCCACCTTAGAATGGACAGCTCAACGAGGGAGACCTGAACAGAGGTTATAGTCCTTACAGAGGAGCAGGCCCTGCCTATCTCCTCGAATATTATGGCGTCGCTTATGAAATCCAAGCCGGCCCCCCCGTATTCCTTAGGTATGGGGCCGCCAAGAAAGCCGAGAGGCGCCATCTTTTTAAGAATGTCAAAAGGGAAGCGCTCAAGGGCGTCGTTCTCCCGCGCAAAAGGCGCGATCTCCTCGGAGGCGAACTTCTTTACGGCGTCCCTTACCCTTGCCTGTTCCTCTGTCAGCTCGAAGTCCATTTTCCTTATTGGGCGATCTTGAACTCGTGGATCAAAGCCCCGCTTACGGATGAGCCCTTAGGCACCTTATGGCAGCGGAGGCAGTCCGCGAAAGTGAACGATACCTTTCCGTGGCAGTGGCCGCAGAACTTGCCAGCGCTCATGTCGGTCATCTTTATGTGGTTCCCGCCGAGTGAGTCCTTGAAGACGGCGGGGTGGCAGGTGGAGCACTTTATCCATGTGGAGTGCACCTTGTGGTCGAAAAGGACGTTGCTCGCGAGGTCGTTGCCGCTCTCAAAAAGTATCTTATTGTCCCGCACCTCGTCCTTAAAGCCTTTTGTAAGGGAGATTACGGGGTTAAAGACCTTAAGCTCCTTTAATTTAAGCCAGTCTATGAAGCCCCACCTGTCTATGGGGATCCTGCCTGCGGGCAGATTCTCGTAGTTCCACTCCGCCCCGAGCCGGGAGGCCGCTTCCTTTATCTTTTTATGGTCTAAATTCGCCATGTCCTGCAATCTCCCGGCCCCTTCCTTCCCGGCGTTGTGGCACCTCTCGCAGTTCCCTTTAGTCCCGAAGGCTATCCCGTTATCGGCATGGCATACCCCGCACTGCTTGCCTTCGAGTATATGGGTCTTCGATATGTCGTTGCCGCCCCGCTTCATTACGAAGATGTCCTGATGGCAGACCTTGCACTGGAACCAGACCCTGTGGAGCCAGTGAGGGAATATGACAGGGTTCAGCCCTTCCGCCTCCATCTGCTTTAAATGTTCCTTCATGATGAAGTTGCCGAGGAGTTTTTCGTACCTGGCCCACTTCTCCGCCTCTGCCGCCCTCTGCCTCTCCCTGGCTATCTCCATCTTCTGGATCGTCTCTACCTCAAGCAGAGGCTTCTCATCCCCGTGCCAGTACTTGTACATCGAGCCCATGGCGTTCGCTATGTCGAGGAGATACATCCTGTCCTCGAAGTCCCTGTCGGGGGAGAGGGCCTCGGCTGTGAGGGCCTTTATCTCCCCGGGCATCGCCTCCTTATTCTTTTTCACAAGCTCCGCCTGCTGTGGGAACCTGTTGGCCTTGTAATTGATTATGAACTCGTTCCTGAAGGCGTTCTCGGCGCCGGCAGCGGAATAGGGCGCTAAAATAATAAGGGCGGATAAAAGGGCCGCGGCGAGCCGCCTTTTTTTCTTTCCGGGGCTTTTATATGAGGGCTTAAATCGATATGTATGGGCGGTCGAGGGAAGGGGGCTGATCATTTTCATCTTAATCTCCCTAACAGGATGCTGAAAAAGTCCGTCCTGGACTTTTGGAAGCCCCCTGCAGCTTTTCTGCAGGGGATCTTCAAATGAAAGGAGTTCGTCTTTTTCCGATTCGCTCGCTTACCGCTCGCTATGCATTTACAGCCACGATTTGGCCGGAGAGCCTCCGTCCAATCCTTACAATTGCTCGACTTTTTTAGTCTCGCAATTAGGCAATCCGTCCATGGAT
>JAUSLB010000299.1 GCA_030646655.1 Deltaproteobacteria bacterium
AACCTGCAGGAGCACTCGGTAGTCCTTATAAGGGGCGGGAAGGTAAAGGATCTTCCCGGAGTAAGGTACCACATTATAAGGGGCACTCTCGATACGATGGGCGTGCAGGACAGGAAACAGGCCCGCTCGAAGTACGGGGCGAAGAGGCCGAAGTAAAAACGGTTAACCAGTTTATCAGTTATCAGTTATCGGCAGATACAAAGAAGCATTCTGCCTTTCTAAGATAACCGGTAACCGGCAACCGATAACGGTTTTAGGAGGAAGCAATATGCCTCGCAAGGGGAATGTCCCGAAGAGGGACGTGCTGCCCGATCCAAAATTCAGCGACAAGGTCATAGCCCGGCTCATAAACAAGCTTACCGAGGAAGGTAAGAAGAGCAAGGCTGAATCGATACTTTACGGCGCCTTCGACATCATCGAAGAGAAGACAAAGGGCGAGCCGATGAAGGTCTTTAAAAAGGCGCTCGACAACATTAAGCCCGTGCTTGAGGTCAAATCACGCAGGGTCGGCGGCGCCACATATCAGGTGCCGGTCGAGGTGAGGCCCGAAAGGAAGCTCTCCCTTGCCTTAAGGTGGCTCGTGAGCTACTCGAGGGGCCGGGGCGAGAAGTCGATGAAAGAAAAACTCGCGGCCGAGCTCATAGACGCCTCGAACAACAAGGGCGGGTCCGTAAAGAAGAGAGAGGATGTACACAAGATGGCGGAGGCGAACAAGGCGTTCGCGCATTACCGCTGGTAACGCCGGGCAATGAACCTCCCCGCAGCAAGCTGCGGAGTATCGAAGACCTCTCTGCTGAAAAAGTCTCGAAGCAAGCTTCGGGGAATTGAACCCTCAATGAGGGATTAAAGCTTCGACGCGCTTACGGCGCGAGGGAATAAAATAAAGGTTCAGATTACTTCACTGTGAGGGACTTTTGATCAAAGACACTTCACGGATCCGCGTAATCAGGGTAATAGAAACAATAGGAACGAGGAGTTATTCAGTTGCCACGGACAATACCGTTAGACAGACAGCGAAATATCGGGATAATGGCCCATATAGACGCGGGGAAGACCACCACCACGGAGAGGATCCTCTATTACACCGGTGTGACCTACAAGATTGGGGAGGTCCATGACGGCACCGCCGTAATGGACTGGATGGAGCAGGAGAAGGAAAGGGGCATCACCATCACATCCGCCGCAACGACCTGCTCATGGAAAGACACCCTCATCAATATCATCGATACCCCCGGCCACGTCGATTTCACGATAGAGGTTGAAAGGTCCCTCAGGGTGCTTGACGGCGCCGTGGCGGTCTTCTGCTCGGTGGGCGGGGTCGAGCCCCAGAGCGAGACGGTCTGGAGGCAGGCGAACAAGTACAAGGTCCCGAGGATAGCCTTCGTAAACAAGATGGACCGCGTAGGCGCTGACTTTTTCCGCGTCGTGCATATGATAATGGACAGGTTGAAGGCGCGGCCCGTTGTTTTGCAGCTCCCGGTCGGCAAGGAAGAGACCTTCAAGGGCGTCGTCGACCTCGTAAACCAGAAGGCGATACTGTGGGACGATGATACCCTTGGCGCGAAGTTCAGGATCGAGGAAGTGCCTGCCGACATGAAGGAGCAGGTCGCCGAGTACAGGGAAAAGCTGATCGAGACAGCCGCCGACTTCGATGAGAAGCTCATGGAGAAGTACCTTGAGGGCGCGGCAGTTACCCCGGAAGAGATAAAAAAGGCGATACGGAAGGGCACGATAACGATGGAGGTGACCCCGGTATTTTGCGGGTCTGCCTTCAAGAACAAGGGCGTCCAGTTCCTCTTGGATGCCGTAGTCGATTACCTCCCCTCCCCGGTAGACATACCCTCTATAAAGGGCATCGACCCTGAGACGGATCAGGAGGATAAGAGGGATCCATCTGACTCGGAGCCCCTCTCGGCGCTTGCCTTCAAGATTATGTCAGACCCGTTCGTCGGGCAGCTTACGTTCTTCAGGGTATATTCAGGCCACATGAACGCGGGCTCTTACGTATATAATTCCACAAAAGACCAGAAGGAAAGGATCGGCCGCCTCGTTAAGATGCACGCCAATAAGCGCGAGGACGTTAAAGAGGTCTTCGCAGGCGACATCGCGGCGGCGGTAGGCCTTAAATATACCACGACAGGCGATACCATCTGCGACCCGGACAAGCCCATAGTGTTGGAGTCGATGGACTTCCCGGACCCGGTCATCTCGATAGCCATAGAGCCGAAGACAAAGGCCGATCAGGAAAAGCTCGGGATCGCGCTGCAGAAGCTCTCGATAGAGGACCCGTCTTTCAGGGTAAAGACCGATGAGGAGACCGGCCAGACGATCATCTCAGGCATGGGCGAGCTCCACCTCGAGATCATCGTCGACAGGATGCTAAGGGAGTTCAAGGTCGAGGCGAGCGTCGGCAAACCGCAGGTCGCGTACAAAGAGACTATTACGAGGAAGGCCAAGGCAGAGGGCAAGTACATTAGGCAGACAGGCGGAAGGGGCCAGTACGGCCATGTCTATATAGAGCTTGAGCCCGGTGAGAAGGGCAAGCACTTCGAGTTCGTAAACAAGGTTGTCGGCGGATCCATCCCCAAGGAATATATAAACCCGGTCGAGAACGGCATCAAGGAAGCTACAGAGACCGGAATTCTCGCCGGATACCCTGTGGTCGACGTGAAGGTCACGCTCTACGACGGGTCGTACCACGACGTCGACTCATCAGAGATGGCCTTTAAGATAGCCGGCTCCATGGCCTTCAAGGAGGCCGTAAGGAACGCGGGCCCCATACTCCTTGAGCCGATAATGGACGTCGAGGTAGTCATACCCGAGCAGTTCATGGGCGATGTCATAGGGGACCTCAACTCGAGGCGCGGCAAGATCCTCGGCATGGACTCAAGGGGCGGGTTTCAGGTGGTCTCCGCGAATGTGCCGCTCGCTAACATGTTCGGCTATTCGACTGACTTAAGGTCAAGGACTCAGGGAAGGGCGTCATACACCATGCAGTTCTCGCACTACGAGCAGGTGCCCAACTCTGTACTTGAGGTTATAACCGCTAAAGCACAGGGTAAATAACAATTAACTAAGAGTTTCGGAGGAAAAACATTATGAGCAAGGCTAAATTCGAGAGGGTTAAGCCTCACATAAACGTAGGCACGATAGGCCACGTTGACCACGGCAAGACTTCGCTGACCGCCGCGATAACCAAGGTATTGGCCACAAAGGGTT
>JAUSLB010000304.1 GCA_030646655.1 Deltaproteobacteria bacterium
AAAAAAGTCGAGCAATTTGTAAGATTTGGACGGATTCACTCCGGCCAAATCGTGGTTGAAAAAGTCCAGGACGGACTTTTTCAACATCCTATTAGAGAGCATATAGTGCGGCGATTGAAAATCAAGCCTTATTGAAAGGGCGGCATCTCGCCGGTGCCCAGCAGCATATATCCGCCGCTTGCGTTTAATATCTTTAGCTTCTTAAGCTCCTCAGAGTCCCCGTACTTCGTGGCAGTGGTAATGACTATAAGGTCCGTCCTCTTGGCGTACTCTTTTATATCGCACTCCGCGCTCTTCTCCACCTTAATGGTCTTTCTGCCCGCGTAGAAGGCTACCGAAGGTTTATTGAGCTCGTATGTGGCGAGCACGCCTTTTCTGGACAAATTCTTCGCCGCGTATTTCGAATAATCGTAAAGGGTCTTCTGAAGGAAGATATTTACCGGCGGAAGGGCGTAGAGCCTTAAAAATATTATAAGCCCGGCCATGACCGCGCATATCGCGAGCACGGATTTAAGCGGACTTGAAAGCGATATTATCGACAGCACGGCTACGGTAAGGAAGATAGAGCCTGTCGCATAGAAAAACAAGGCGGGCAGGGGGACGTCCATCTTTATCTCTATTGAAGGCAGAATGAATAGGGCCGCCGCGAAGATGAGAGAGATTATTATCATGAGGTAGACCCCTGCCTTCCCTTTCCGGTCTTCAATAAGCCCGTCTATCGAAAGCCCCGCGAGGATAGCCCCGGCTGGGAAGAGCGGGAAGATGTAGTTTGGCAGTTTTGTCCTCGCCACAGAGAAAAAGACGAGGACGAAGAGGAACCAGACTGATGAAAGGAGGTATAGATCCGATAAAGGGTTTAGCCGCTCTTTTAGCCCCCTGTATAGGGCGCCGGGGAGGAACGCCACCCACGGGAAAAAGCCTAAAAGGAGCACCCCTAAGTAGAAATAAAAAGGCCCGCCGTGGCTTGAGACGACCCCGGAGTAGCGCTGGATGTGGTGCTTTATGATGAATGCGTTAAAGAACTCCCAGCCGTTTATATAAAATTGAACGGCGAACCACGGAACAGAGATGATAAGGAAAAGGGCCAAGAGCTTCGGCCTGAAGAGCCCCTTTATCCTTGAGGGGTTTTTTGAAAGGAAGACAAAGAGGAACGCTATGACAAGCGGGAATATCAGGCCTATGGCGCCCTTTGTAAGGACCGCGAGCGCTGAAGATACCCAGAAGGCGGTAAACCACTTTTTATCCTCAAATGCCCCGAGGTAAAAGGAATAGACGGAGGCCGAGATAAAGAATGCGAGCGTCATGTCCGTCACGGCCGAATGGGTGTAAACGAAATACTCGAGGCTCAAAAGGAGCGCGAGAGAAGCGAGGTAGGCAGGCTTATCTCCTTTTACGCGCCTGACGAACAGGAATGTCATGAACACGAGGAGCGAGCCGAAGAGCGATGAGGTGAACCTCGCGGCGAATTCAGTCAAGCCGAACAGCTTAAAGGAGGCCGACATGAGCCAGTATATGAGTATCGGCTTATCGTATCTCGGCTCGTAGTTGTAGGCAGGGGTGATGTAATCGCCTGTCTCGACCATCTCCCTCGAAGCCTCCGAGAATACCGCCTCGTCAACATCAAAGAGGAGAAAGCCGCCTGTTTTAAAAAATGAGATGAATAGTATAAGTAAGGCTATCCCTGCTATGAGCCGCTTCTCCCTTGCCCTTTCAGCAACAAGATAACCCGCGCAGACGCCCACAAAAGCGCCCGCCAGCACATCTGTCGGGTAATGAGAGCCGAGATAGACCCTCCCGGCGCCTATCAATGCGGCTGTCAAATAAAAGAATATGGAAAGCCGCGGGTATCTCCTTGAAAGCGCGTACGCTACGGCGAACGCTGCGGCGGTGTGGCCAGAGGGGAAGGAATTGAGGCTGCCGGTAAGATCAAACAGCGAAGGGTTCTCCAGCAATCTTACTACAGCGTCCGCGCCGTGTCCTATCCTCGGCCTCTCGAACGCGGCCTTCAATACATGAACAACGGCGCCTGAGAGGATTAGAGAGAGGGCGCCTTCTTTTCCGGCGTTTTTCAATGAAAGGCCCTTGGAGCTAAACCCTAAGATATAGAGCGCGGCGCATACGGCTATCAGGAAGCCGCCGTTGCCGATAAAGCTAAAAAGGCGGGCGATGGCCACAAAGGCCTGAAATTGGGGTATCCTTCCTGCCAGTATGTTGTCGAGCTGAAGGAAAAGTATTGTTATCGCCGCTATAGAGATTAATACGGCGACGGATTTACGGGCCTTTATCAAATAACGGCCTCCTCAAAAATATCGAGGGCCTTGTCCATCTCGGACTCTTTGATAGTAAGCGGCGGCATGAGGCGGGCGACGTTCTTATCTACCCCGCATTCTATTATGACGAGGCCTTTTGAGAGGCACTTTTTTATTACCTTTATGAGGCCCTCTTTATCGGGACCGCCGTCCTTTTTTACGAACTCTACGCCTATCATAAGCCCCAAGCCCCGCACGTCGCCTATCTTCGGGGATCTCTTCTGCATCTCCCTAAGGCGCGCGATAGCTCTGCCGCCCATCTTGTTCGCGTTCTCAAGGAGGTTGTCCCTTTCTATCTTGTCTATCGTCGCGCAAGCGGCGGCCGAGGATACGGGGTTGCCGCCGAAGGTCGTGCCGTGCGCGCCCGGAGGCCACTTTGACATTATCTTTGAGGAAGACCCGATGGCGCTGAGCGGAAAACCCGACGCTATGCCCTTTGCCATCGTGACGATGTCAGGCCTTAGGTCGAAGTGTTCGGAAGCGAACCACCTGCCTGTCCTGCCGAACCCAGTCTGCACCTCGTCGGCTATGAGGAGTATCCCTTCTTTTGAGCATAGCGCCCTTAACTTTTTCATGAACCCGAAAGGCGGGGCTACATAGCCTCCCTCGCCGAGCACAGGCTCGATAATCATGCAGGCCACCTCTTCGGGCGTTATCTGGTATCTAAGGATACTCTCAAGGTAGTTGAAGCACTCTGTTGAGCATGTCTTTACATTCTGCCCCATAGGGCAGCGGTAGCAGTAAGGGTAGGGGGAATGGAAAACTGAGGGCAGCAGCGGATGATAGCGCATCCTGTAGCGGGCGGCGGAGGCCGTAAGGGTTAAAGCCCCCAAGGTCCTGCCGTGAAAACCGCCTGTAAAGGCGATTATGCCTTGCCTTCCCGTTGAGAAGCGCGCAAGCTTTATCGCCCCCTCAACAGCCTCGGCCCCGCTGTTGGAGAAGAAGAACATGTCTATATTGCCGGGGGTTATCCTTGCGAGCCTTTCCGCGAGCTCGACCTCGGAATCGTAATGGAATACGCACCCCGAGTGAACGAGCCTATCCATCTGCGCCTTTGCGGCTTCACACACCTCAGGCGGGCAGTGGCCGAGGTTGGCGGTGGCAAGCCCCGAAGAAAAATCCATGTACCTCTTGCCGTCCGTGGACTCTACATAGAGCCCTTCGGCCTTTTTTACGACTATATCCGTATGGAATACGAGGGCAGGGGCTATCAGCCGTTTAGACCTCTTCAGGGTATCCTTTGCCATAGGCGGATTTTAGTCCTCGTCAACCGGGGCAGGCTCGCAGAGGAGCGAGTCGTAGATGGCCAGACGGCCGCACCTCTTGCAGATGTACTCGATCTTATCCAGCATGGAAGAGCATACGTGCCTTGCGTCGTTTATATTCTTGCCGCAGAACTCGCATGTGAAGGGCAGGGCCTCTATCCTCGGGTGGCACAGATGCCCCCTTCCGCTCGCGGCAGCCCCGCACGTGGGGCAGGAATATGTCTTTACATACCGTGACTGTGTCATTCTAAGGCAGCTCCTTTCTGTCCAGCGAGGCCGGTCTGCAGCTCCGTAAGCTTCCTTAAATGGTCTTTCTCCTGCTCGATAATGCTGTCGACTACGGCCCTGTCCTTCTCCCTTATCATCTTCTGGATCTCGTAGTAGAACAGGAGCGAGTCCTTCTCCATGCCTATCGCCGTATTAAGCACATCGTGCTCGTCATGGACCGCCCCGGCTAACTTCTTTCCTCCTTCGGGCTTTGTGAAGACCTCTGTGTCTGCGAGCGCCTTAAGGTACTGGGACGCCTCGTCAAGGTAAGCGTCAAAGCCAACGGAAGCCAGCTCGTCCTCGGCAAGAAGCTTTTTAAGGTTCAGGAAGGCCTTTATATGGCGGCCTTCCTCTTCCGCGAGCGTCTTGAAGAGGTCCTTAACGGACTTGTTCTTCGACGCCTTGCCAGCGTCGGTATAGAACTTAAGCCCGTTCTCCTCGATCCTTACAGCCATCTCGATCACTTCCTTGCCTGTAAAATGCACCGGGTCCATACGGCCTCCTTATATGAAATTAATTCTTTTATCAACGCCGATTGAAGCGGATTATATCAGAAAGGGGAAGAAAGTTACAGGATAGTTTGGAGATAAAAATATAGAATAGGAGTTTAAAATACCATGCAAAGTCTTTTATTAAAGCAACTTTCCAAGCCTGATAAATTTTTTCTATCACGCTTTTTTTTTACCCCTTATCGATCTGCGCCCTCTGGAGCCTGCCGCTGAAGTCCCTGTAGATCACCTTCCATTTCGTGAACATATCGAGCGCGCCGCCCCTGCCCCCGGCCTCCTTCCTGCCGAGCCCGCTCTTTTTAGTCCCCCCGAACGGCAGCTGTATCTCCGCGCCTATCGTCGGCGCGTTGATATACACTATCCCTGCGTCCAGGTCCCGCTCTGCTATCGCCGTGTTGTTCACGTCCTGAGTGTAAATGGAAGACGAG